>JBKOZJ010000179.1:0-8280 GCA_046725875.1 Actinomycetota bacterium | reverse complement strand
GCCCACCGCTATCGGGAAGAGCCGATACCCAGGCGAGCAGCAGCACTCGCCGCCTGCCCGCGGCTACTCACGCCGAGCTTGGCGAGGATGGCGCCGACATGGTGGTCGATCGTCTTCTCGGCGACATGAAGCTGCCGGGCGATCTCTTTGTTACGCAACTCCTGGCCGATGAGTCCCAGCACCTCAAGCTCCCGGTTCGTAAGCCCGGCTGGGTTTCGCGTGGTCGATGGCCGCGGGCCCCGGGGAACCCCTCGGACCCCCCGTTCGCGAAGCAGGCGCGCTGCAATCGCGGCCGCGGGACGTGCCTCGAGGCGCTGGAAGATCGCGAGCGCCTGACGATGGTGCTCCGCCTCGCCGGCACAGAGTGCGATCGCTGCGTCGTACTCACAGTCGAGATCGAGCCACGCCGCGGCCGCCGCAGCCGGATCGCCGGCCAACTCGAGCTCGTACGGCCCGACGGCCCCCGCGACCGCCGGCGTCGGAAGCCCACAGCGCCGCCGCCAGGCGGCCACCTCGCTGAGCGCCGACGCCGCTCCGTGACGTCCGGCCACCTCGAGGACCTCTCCCGTGGCGGACTCCGCCGCTGCGATGGCCGTGGGATCACCTTTCAGCCACGCGATTTCAGCCGACGCTGTAGCGACCGGGAGGAGCAACTGAATCTCGCCGGTTGGCGCCGCGATCGCCTGCGCTTCTTGCATCGGCTCGTGGTGGTCGGGATCGCCCCGCCGCGAGCGCAGCAGCGCGACGACGGCCAGGGCTAGGACACGAGCGACGGCATTGGTGTTAGGTGACCCCAGTATCGTCGCGGTGGCCTCGGTCGCCTTCTCCCAGCTGCCCTGGTCGAGCAGGCGCCGAGCCTGATGGCCGAGGATCTCGAATCGCCAGGCGTCCAGGCCGTGCTCCAGGCAATACTCGATGCCCTCCTGGCAGTAGGCCGCGGCGCGCACGTAGTCATGCCTCCGGACAGAGGCCCAGGCGAGATGGATGTACGCGCGGCCGGCCTGCTCGCGGAAGCCCCAACGCTTGCACAGATCAAGGCTGCGTTCGAGGGCCAGCCTGCCGTCCTCGTCGCCGAGGAGATACCCCGCTGTGCCGACGGAGTTCACGGCGTGGACGAAGCTTGCGCGATCACCGATCTGCTCTGCAAGCTCATGTGCCTTGGCGCCCCACGCATGCGTCGCTGTGGCGTCCTCGACGTTCAGTGCGAGCATCGCGCTGTTGGCATAGGCAAGAGCGAGCTCAGGACCCGGACCCAACTGCTCGAGGACTTCAAGCGCTGCCTGTCCGGCCTCGGAGGCTTCCGGGACCAGGCCGAAGCAGCGCAGGTTCGCCGACACCGCCCGGAGCGCGTCCCCCTCGCGCAGCCGATCGCCGAGATGGCGGTAAGCCTCCACCGCTGCCTTCCGGGTCTCGATGGCCTCCCGGTAGTCGCCGATGAGGTGACACTCCGTCGACCGCTGGGATAGCAGCTCCGCCCGCCGCTCCGCCGCGAGGTTCTGGCTGAAGCGCAAAGCCCGTGCGTACTGCGCCGCCGCCTCACTGTGCGCGCCAACCCGAGCCGCGTCTGCCGCGGCCGCGGGAGCGAAGCGCAGCACCGAGTCGGCATCGCCCGCCGCTTCGGCGTGATGTGACAGCCGAGCCGGATCAGCGGACCCGCGCCCTGGAACGGAGAGCGCCGCCAGCACGGCGCGATGGAGGGCGATGCGACGGTTCGGTGGCAGCGAGATCTCCACGGCCATCCGGGCGAGCTCATGCCGGAAGGTCACACCGGCCGTCGTCGAGGTCAGTACACCAGAGGCGAGGCATTCCTCGATGCTGTCCATGGCCCGAGGTTCGAGCGCCTCCAACAGGCCGAAGTCCGTCCCCGCCGGGACGATCGCGACCGCCTCGAGCACGCGTCGGGCAGTGGGCGCGAGCCGAGCCAGCCTCGCGAGGACAGCATCCTGGACAGTCTGCGGCAGCCGACTGCCGACCGCCGCGAGGACCTCGCTGACGAAGAACGGGTTGCCACCGGTGTTGCGATACAGCTCCATCGCGTCAACGCCGTGCGGCGCAGCGAGCTGGGCCACGGCGCGAGCCGACAAGGGGGCGAGGGTCAGCCGGGCAACGCCCGGCCAGGTCGCCAGTTCACCGATGAGTATCCGAAGCCTGTGTGTCCGATCGACCTGGTCGTCGCGGTAGGTGCCGACGGCCAGCACCGGGACGGTCTCCAGGCGGCGCGCCAGCAGTCGGACGACGTCCAATGTCGCGTCGTCGGCCCAGTGCAGGTCCTCCAAGATCAGAATCGACGGGCGGCGCGCGCGCAGCTCGTCGAGCAGGCTGGCCGCAACCTCGTAGGGCTGAGCGCCGCCGCCGATCAAATCGTTAAGGCTTCCGCTTAGGGCGGCGATGTCGAGGAATGGGCCGAGTGGGTGAGGTGTGGCGAGGGCGTCGCAGGCGCCGGACAGGACGCGGACGACCTGCTCCGAGCAGAAACGCCGTACCAGAGAGGTCTTGCCCACGCCAGCCTCGCCACCAACGAACACGAATCGGCCGACATGGCTTGCCGTAACCGCCGCGAGATGCCGTTCCAGCGCGGCGAGCTGCTGCTCGCGCTCGAGCAGGACACCCGATCCAACCGCGACCCCCGACCATACCCCCACGGTTCCATGGTGCTGTGGCGCGCGAGGTGGCGCAATCCAGGGCCTCAGACGTCGGCGCGGATCCGGCCTCCGCGTCAGTCTGCGTCGTGGGCCGTGTCCGTAAACGGTCTTCTACCCCCCCGATCGGGCGGGACGGGCGCGCCGGCGGAAGCACCAGCCGGAAGTTGGTGAGGATTGGCGCTCGTTCAGCGCCGAAACTCGCCGCGACCCTCGCGCACCTGAAGCCGATTGCCGTCCGGATCCTGGAACCTCGCGGCGTACCCCCAGGGGAACTCGAGGATCTCGGCTGGGTCGAAGCTCACGCCGCGCGACTTGAGCGTCTCGAACGCCACTCGGCAATCTTCCACCTCGATCGTATAAACCGCTGAGCCCCCCTCGCCCCTGGCGGGTGTGCCGGGCCACAGCACGAGGTCGAAGTCCTGCCCCTCGACGCCGACGGTCAGGAATCGCGGTCCGTTAGGTGTGGGGAAGTCAGCCCGCTTCTCCAGGCCGATGACATTCGTGTAGAAGTCGAGTGCCTTGTCTTGATCGCTCACCAGCACCGCCACGTACGCCACCTTTTTCAGCATGGTCGTTCCTCCGTTCTTGGTTCTCGACCTCCGTTCGTGTCGACTGGACGACGAACGGGAGGAGCCGAAGGGGACACCTGTGGGACGAGCGGCGGCGACTACGCGCTCAGTTCGGCGAGGCGCCGCCGCAGGAAGCGGCGCTCCGGCTCGGTGTGCGCTAGAGCCGGTTGCGGCCGACCGCGGCCACGCCCGCTGTGCGGCCGAAGAGCTCAGCCCGGAGCGAGTCGAATTGGTGGCAGGCACACCGGTCGTCGCAGGATGTGACCATGCAGGAGAACGCCGACCAGCAGGCTGAGCAGATCATTCACCAACACCCGTTGGCGTATCTGCTGAGGCTTGACGGGGTGGTCCTCGGCCTGGGCGACTACCTACGGGACGCATTGCCGCATGGGTATCTCGTCCGCGCGTGCAAAGAAACCTACGGCGACGCTACCAGGGTCGAACCCGATGAACTGCCCACACCGCTGACCCCCGCCCCCCCGATATCTGGGAGCTGCATCCGTGGGCGCCGGAGGCCGCCAACGCCGCCAAGGCCGGCCAGCCGGCGGTTATCGGATGGGACTTCGAACTGAGGCTGGATGTTTGAAGGACCCGCCGGGCAGCCTCGAAGGCTATGAGAGAGATCCGATCCAACTGGGCGGACCGCCTAGGCCGTTCCCGGCCGTACGGGAATCGCGGCCACCGCGGACGTCGGCCCCGTGCACGAATGCCGCTGCCCATGGTGACGGCTGCGGGCGTCCACACCGCCGCTGAACGGGTGCGCTCACCAGCACGTCGGACCCGCCGCCAGGCCCGCTGATGCCCCTCCAGATCGACGCCCGTCAGGGGCTGCCATCCATAGCCCAGCGGAAAGGCGCGCGGGGGGCGCGGTTCGCGGCGGTGGTCTCGCCGCCGATCGCGGCAGCATCCGCGATCGTGGGATGCGCTGCGATCCGAGGGTGGTATCTCACGACCCCGCAGGCAACCCTTGACGGCGACGAGGCGACGACAGGGGTAATGGCCCGGCGCATCCTCGACGGTCACCTCTACACCTACCTCGCCGGGCAGCACTACAACGGTGCGATCGAGCAGTACCTGCAAGCTGCGGTGCTGGCTGTCCTGCCCGATACCGCCCTCACGCTGCGGCTCACCCAGGTCGGTATCGCTTCCGTCGCGTGCTGGCTCATCTACACGGTTGGTGCCCGCATGCTCGCGACCCGTTGGCAGGCGGCGCTCGCTGCCGCTCTCTTCGCAACCGGTCCGTTCTTCAACATCTGGAAGGGAGTACGCAGCCACGGGGCGTACGGCACTGGACAGATCCTCGGTCTCATTGCGATGTATGCGGCCCTTCGGGTGCGGAACGTAGCCTGCGGCCGCGAGGTGCACCGGACAGAGCTCGACGATGCCGACGTGCGCGCCGGGCGCCGGTGGTTCGCGCTCCTCGGACTGAGCACCGGCCTGGCCTTGTGGGCGTCCTGGTCGGCTGGCTATCTGATCCTGCCCGCCTTGGTTTACGCCGCCCCCACGTTGTGGCGGCGGAGGCGAGAGGCCGCCATCGCTGGGCTCCCGGCGCTGGTCGCCGGTTGTGCGCCCGCGCTGGGCTGGGCGATCACGCACGGCACGCTGCCGTTGCTCGGCGGCCCACAGCCGGAACGGACGCCGTGGGAGCGGTTGGCCGCACTGGTGAGTCCGGTTCTGCGGGAGTTCGTCGGGGTGGGCTACCGCTATGGTCATCCTGGCTGGCCGATCGTGCTGCAATATGCGCTGCTCGCCATGCTGGGCGTTGGCTATGTCATCGCCGTCGTCCGTCGGCTGCGCAGCGGGAAGTCTGCGCCGACGGACATGCTGCTGCTCACACCGCCAGCCGTCGCGCTGCTGTACGCGGCGTCGAAATACGCGTGGTGGACCGGTGAGCCACGCTACCTCTTCGTGGCGTACCCGGCCCTCGCGCTCGGCATCGCGGCGTTGATGCCGCGACTGCCCGGAAGGGATCTCGATGGACTATCCCGGCGCGGCGGGCTAGTCGGGCGATCCTTTGCCGTGGCGGTCCTGGCCGTCTGGGCCGGCGCGTCGGCCACGTTCCTCGCCCGCCACCACGACGACGGCCCACGCGACCTGCCAGAATGCCTGACCGCCGCCACCGCGTGGCTGAGGGCGCACGGAGTCGCTCACGTCTACTCGGACTATTGGACCGGGATGCCATTGCAGTTCTACGCGGGAGACCGGCTGCTCGTCGGGCCGGTCGGCGGCGGCCGGACGAAATTCCCCGAGGCCCGGCACATCGTGGACGCGGATCCCGACCCGGTCTACGTGGCGGGACACGTCCGAGATCCGATGGACGAGGAGCCGGACCACGTGGCTCAGGTCGATGCCGCACTGCTGGCGCAGGGCATCCGAAGCCAGCGCACCGAAGTGGGCTGCGTCGTGGTGTACCAGCACTGGCGGCCGGTCAAGAAACCATGGGAGATCGGTCTTGGCCTTCCGATGCCCGGTGGCTGAGGTCACATCCGGGCGGGGCGCTACTATCCGGCGGTGGACTGGCGGTGGCGCTGATAGTGACGGGCGGAGCGGGCGCGGTTGCCGCAGCCTGCGGAACACCACTCCCTGCGGGAGTGGTTCTTGAGGAAATACAGGACGCATCCCGGCGCGAGGCAGGCACGCAACTGGTGGCGGGCGTCCCGACTGAAGAGAGTGATTGCCTCCTCGGCGATCGCAGAGACGGCGGCGGAGGCCGTTTGCCCGCTGGTGCGGGTGTGCCGCGAGGGTTCCTGGCCGGGCGTCCATGACAAAGCCGACCAGTGGGGTGTGTCGCCTGCGGCCTGGTTGAGCACGGTGACGGCTGCCTGCAACTCGCGGGTGTCGGACGCGGCCGTCGGACGTGGATCCTCGGTACTCTCGGCGGCCAGCCGGCGCAGAGCGTCGCGCAGGCCAATCAGCCGGTCGCCAAGTTCGCCGAGGTCGGACGTGGTCATTGCGTCGAGATCGCCCGGCGTCATCAGAGCTACCCGGGAAGCGACGGCGTCCAGCCAGGCCCGGGTGCCGTCAGGATCGCGCAGCGCGTCGTGCACGCCGTCCCGATCCGCCCAGATGGTGTTCATCAGCTCCACGGGCAGGGGCTCGCCCAGCAGCGGTGCCTTCGTGTCCATGCTGTCGAGGCTACCGCACTTCTAACGGTTGCAGGCCGAACCAACCGTTTGACATGGCAGGCAACCCGTGCCATGGTTTTTCCAACGGTTGCGGACGCATACATGCGTCAGAACCGGAGATCGAAGGAGCGTTGCTCTCATGACCGGTTTCGCCCCCGCCGAGCCCGCCACCGCGACCGGCAACGCCGCCGAGCTGCTTGCCGACGTGCAGAAGACCCTCGCCTTGACCCCGAACATGACCAAGGTGATGGCGAACAGCCCGGCACTGCTCAAGGGCTATCTGGCGCTGAACGGCGCGCTGGCCGGCGGCGTCCGGCCCGCCCCGGTCCGTGAGCGGCTCGCGCTGGCCACTGCCGAGTACAACGGGCGCGAGTACTGCCTGTCGGCCCACACCTACATCGGTGCGAACATCGCCAAGATCGAGGCCGGCGAGCTGGAGGCGGCCCGCGACGCCAAGGCGTCCGACCCGCACACCCAGGCGCAGCTGACCCTGTCCGACGCGATCGCGGGCGGTCACGGTCGGGTCGATGACGCCCCTGTGCAGGCCGCCCGGGACGCAGGCGCCACCAACGGCGAGATCGGCGAGGTCGTCGGTCACCTGGCCCGCAACGTCCTGACCAACTACTTCAACATCCTCGCCAAGGTCGGCAACGACTGGGCCGTGGTCACGCCGCGCACCGCGGCCTGACCCGCACCCGCCCCGCCGGCCCGGCCCCACCACCCCCCGACCGGGGCCAGGCCGGCGGCCACACCCGTTGCCCACCTCGCCGACGGCATCGCCGGCAGCACGTGGAAGGAAGAACGATGACGAACCGGGTACGCAACATCACTACGGGCTTCCACGAGGGCGAGCTGGCCGTGCAGCGCGAGGCGGGCGTGGCCAGGGACGCAGCCCGACTCACGGGCATGCTGGCTCCTGCCCAGCTGCGCGGCGGAGTGACCCGGTTCCTGGCGGAGCGGACCTTCGCGGCGATCACCGCACGCGACGCCGACGGCACACTGTGGACATCCCCACTCGCCGGCCCGCCAGGATTCCTCCACGTCGCCTCGCCGACCGACCTCGATGTGCGGGCCCTGCCCGCCGAGGGCGACCCGCTCCAGCATCTGTCAGTGCACCAGCCGGTCGGGCTGATCATCGTCGAGTTCGCCACCCGCAGACGACTGCGGATCAACGGCACCCTGTCCCACACCGGCAGCGACGGGCTGCGCATCGACGTGGAGCAGGCGTACGGAAACTGCCCCCAGTACATCCAGAACCGGCATCTTCACACCGCACCCGCCTCAGCCCGCAGCGCGGAGCCGGTACGCCACGGACACACCCTCACGCAGGACGACATCGACCTGGTTCGCCGGTCCGACACCTTCCTGATCGGCACCACTCATCCCACCCGCGGCAACGACGCCTCGCACCGCGGCGGGCCGCCGGGATTCGTCCGGGTCAAGGACGGGCAGCTGTGGTGGCCCGACTACTGGGGCAACAACATGTTCAACACGCTCGGCAACCTTCAGGCCGACCCCACCGCCGCACTGCTCTTCTGCGACTTCACCACCGGCCACACCCTGCACCTTTCCGGCCAGGCCACCCTGGAATGGACCGGCACAGGCATCCCCGGCGACGACGACCGCACCGGCCGCCGCATCCACTTCACCCCCGAGCAGCTCGTGGCCGGCCGCCTGCTGCCCCTGCAGGCCGACTCCGTCACGGCCGCCCCCGACAACCCGCCACTGACCGACCAGCCCTCCGCACCGTTAAGGACAGCCCTGCCATGACCGAAGCGCGCCCGCGACTGAACCACCACCACATCCCGGGCCGGTTCCCGGCCCAGCCAGCACGACACCGCTAGGAGTGAACTGTCATGACTGTCAGCTTCCACACCCTCGACGTGGCCGGAACCCAGGTGTTCTACCGTGAGGCCGGTGAACCCGGAGCACCGAAGCTCGTCC
>JBKOZJ010000178.1:0-19644 GCA_046725875.1 Actinomycetota bacterium | reverse complement strand
GTGTATGTGCCTGTCGATCTCCGTCTCTGTTTCGCAGGCTAGGCCGGACATGTGGGGAGGTGCAGAGGCTTTTGGCCGAGCAGCTTGGGACCTTTGTCGTGCGAAGCGACCGGGGGCACAGTTCGGCGGCGAAACTACGTTGAGTGCTCAGGCGGCGCCGTGGGGATTCGAGCGAAGCGTTGGGGGGATGACTGTGTCGCTTTCTTCCCACAAGATCACGACTGTGCCGCGGAGCCACCGACCTACCGCGAGGGGTCGGTTTCCGGGTCGGTTAGGGACCGACCTGCGCTGTCAGTCGGGGGAAACGGTTCGACGATCGCCTTCTCGCCGGGAACGCCGGACTCCCTGATCTGGAACTGCCTCGCGCCCGAAGGCCATTCGCGGAAGCGCCGAAACGCCACCGGGACGCCTCGGGCGAGGGACAGGTCCAGGCTGTCCATGACTTGCACGTGCACATGCGGCTGTGTCGAGTTGCCAGAGTTGCCACAGGCCGCGACATGCTGCCCCGCCGTCACCTTCTCACCGGGGGCGACGCGAATGGAGCCGGCCCGCAGATGCGCAAGAGCGACGAACGCGGCGCTGTCGCGTAGTGCAATGATCAGATAGTTGCCGGCGATCGCACCGACTCCTTGCCGGAGCCGCGCCGGCTGACCCAACGCATATTGCACCAGGGTCAGCTGTGACCGCCGCCCCACGTGATCGATCTCGCCATCGTGCGCCTCGACAACCACGCCGTCGACGGGCGCCAGGATCGGCCGGTTGTAGGCGAAGAACCGCTCCGGCGGTTCCGTGGCGAGAAAGGTCCGCCAGTCACGGCGGTCCGCGGTCCGGCGGCGACCATCCACACCGATGAAGTCGATGGCATAGCGCTCGCCCATTAGGTCGGTCCCGTGACTCGGGACCCGCCGGGCCGGACTGTTCCTCGCCAGCCACAGCCCCGCAAACGGCAGCGAGATCACGATCTCCCCGATCACCAGACTTCGCGAAGGCCGACTCTCGGTCACGGACATAATCTAGGCGACACTGCCCTGGTGCCAAGCGGTTGACCGCGAGGCTCGTGAGCCGCCCGCACATCGGGACAGCGGTGGAATCGAACGATTGGATTGGCGCGAACGGTATCGCCCATCCCCCGCATCAGCGCAGTCTCATTCGTAGCTCCTTCACATGCGTCCGCCGGATGCCAACCCCCGCCGTTGCGTGGCCAGAAGTCCCAATTCGGAGGGACCGACGACAGAAAAACGGGTATGAGGCAGCTCGCTAGCGGCTAGACCTCGAGCGACGGCGGAAGCGACCGCGGGGATATGAGCGCTTCGGCTCCTCCGGGGGCGGCACGACGAGGACCGGGCACGGTGCCGCAGCCGCACAGAGCTCGCTTATCGAGGCGGAGAGCAAACGCCGGCCGAAACCCGTTCGGCTACGCCCGACGACAAGCAGATCCTGCGGTCCGACGGCGTTGATCAGCGCCGAGACGGGGCTGAGATCGGAGATCAGCGAGCTGATTGAGACATCACCCGGGTGCCCGCCGAACAGCTCGATGAGTGCGTCCTCGATGAGCAGGCGTCCGCGCTCCGCTTCTTCAGTGGTCAAGGTGCCAGCGAGGACAGTGGTCGCCGGACCTATGCCGCCCGACAACGCCGGCATAGCCCGCCCAAGGATCGTCGGAGCGTTCACTACAACCAGATCTGCGTGTCGGCCACGGGCCTCCTCCACCGCCACCCACAAGGCGCGCAGGCTCGCCGGCGAGCCGTCGACACCGACAACCACTCTGCTGCCACTCATCTCACCGCTCACCCCACCCGAGTAGATCCTCCTGGCCCTCTGCACCAGCAGGGGGGCGCGCCGCTAGTCCGTCCATGGTGTCCCCTTTAATCACCACGGTGGCAGCCCAGAAAATGCGGCAAAAGGGACGATCGGCCGCCGTTGATGGGTCTTTCGTCCTGCGGTCGAGCGCGGTGTCGCGATCTACTAGCGAAAGGCGCTCTGGCTACATCATCGCCGACACCAAGAGCCTGGACGGATACGATGCCGTGATCCTCGGCAGCGCCGTCTATATGGGTCGATGGGTGAAGGAGGCGCGCGAGTTGGCTCTCCTAGGTCAGAGATGACCGAGGCTGCGTCGACACCGCGGCCGTCACCGGCCCAGCAATCGCTGGAGCAGCTTCTTTCCCTCGTCTGCCCACAGCACAACACTGGCCAGCGCGAAGCAGATCAACCAGTCGCTGCCAGTGAGCGAAGTGGTGCCGAAGGCGTCGTTGAGGAACGGTAGTTCCACGACTGCGACCTGAAGCACGAGCGAGAGCGCGATCGCGCCCCAGAGCCACCGGTTTGTGAACAGATGGTCGAAGGCGCTGGTGCGATCGGAACGCGCATTGAAGCAGTTGAACAGTTGGGCGAGCACGAGAGTCGTGAACGCCATGGTGCGGGCCTCGTCGATGTCACCGGATCCGCCGACCACGCCGCCGGGGAGGCGCAGGTCGAGCGCGACCAAGGTCACCACGGCCATGACGAAGCCGACCCAGACGATGCCGAGCCACATCTCGCCGTCGATGACGCGATCGGTGAGGCGTCGTGGTGGCCGCCGCATGTCGTTGCCGGGCGGCGGATCGAGGCCGATCGCAAGCGCGGGTGCGCCGTCGGTGAGCAGGTTGATCCACAAGATCTGGGTAGCGAGGAGCGGCACCGCGATCGCCTCGCCGGTGTCCTGCAGGCCCAGCAGGCCGGCCAGCGCGACGCCCAAGAACATCGTCAGCACCTCGCCGATGTTCGAGGAGAGCAGGAAGCGCAGGAACTTGCGGATGTTCGCGAAGATCGCCCGGCCTTCCCGCACCGCTTTCACGATCGTGGCGAAGTTGTCGTCGGCGAGGATCATGTCCGCCGCCTCCTTCGACACGTCGGTGCCGGTGACGCCCATCGCGACGCCGATGTCGGCCGCCTTCAGGGCGGGCGCGTCGTTCACGCCGTCGCCGGTCATCGCGACGATTTGGTCGTTCGCCTGCAGCGCGTCGACGATTCGCAATTTGTGTTCGGGCGCGACTCGCGCGTAAACGGACACATCCCGCGCTGCCCTCTGCAGCGTCTCTTCGTCGAGGGCTTCGAGTTCGGGTCCGGTCAGCACCCCCGCGCCCGGCGCCGCGACGCCAAGGTCGCTGGCGATCCGGGCGGCCGTACGTGGATGGTCGCCCGTGATCATGATCACTCTTATACCGGCACCGGCCGCTTCCACGATCGCGGTGCGAGCTTCCGGGCGTGGCGGATCGATGATGCCGACCAGTCCCAGGTAGACCAGCTCGTGCTCGATCGATTCGTCCTGCGGCGTGCCCGAGTCGGGCAGGGGCCGGTAGGCAACCGATAGCGTGCGCAGCGCGAGATCGGCAAGCCGTTCGACGGTGGCAAGGATCTCGGCGCGCCGCTCATCGGTGAGCGGGACGACCTCGCCCGCCACGCGCTCGGCTGTACAGCGGGCGAGTAGCACATCCGGCGCGCCCTTCGTCACAACTGCGACGCCGAGCTCGCCTGCGATATCGGCCTGCACAGTGCTCATCAGCTTCCGCTCGGAGGTGAACGGCACCTCGCCGACGCGCTTGAACCTCGCGGTGCGTTCCTCCCGCAACCCCGCGACCTTCGCCTCGGCCACCAGAAACGCCGCCTCGGTCGGGTCGCCGTGGATCGTCCATTCACCATTGGCCTCCCTCAGCACCGCGTCGTTGGCGAGGCTCCCACCCCCGAGTACCGCCCGCACCTCGTCGAGCTGGACAGGGTCCACTGCTGGGCCGCCGTCGACGCGCACCTCGCCCTCGGGCCGGTACCCACTACCGGTAACGTCCGCCGCTCCCGATGGCGTGACGACCTTTTCGATCGTCATTTCGTTCTTGGTCAGCGTGCCCGTCTTGTCGGAACAGATCACCGACGCCGATCCCAGCGTCTCGACCGACGAGAGTTTCTTCACTATTGCCCGCTGCCGGGCCATGCGTTGTACGCCCAGCGCCAGCACGACCGTCAAGATTGCCGGCAGACCCTCCGGCACCGCCGCAACCGCGAGCGAGACGCCGACGAGGAGGACATCGACGAGATCGGACAGCGTCTCGATGTCGTCGGTGAGCAGGATGGCGGCAACCACCACGATGGCGATCACGACCACGGCGATACCGAGCGTGCGGCCGATCCTGTCAATCTCGCGCTGCAACGGCGTGCGCTGATCCTTCGCCTGCTCAAGCAGCCGGGCGATGTTGCCCGTCTCGGTGGCCATGCCCGTGGCGGTGACCACCGCCCTGCCCCGCCCGCGCGTCACAGCCGTCCCGTCGAACACCATGTTCACCCGGTCGCCGAGAGCCGCTGGTTCGGGCAGCGGAGCAACGTCCTTCAGCACCGGCTCGCTCTCGCCGGTTAGCGAAGCCTCCGCCACGGTGAGGGACGCGGCATCGATCAAGCGCCCGTCCGCGCTCACAGCATCGCCCTCGGCCAGCAGCAACACATCTCCCGGCACAACATCGGCAGCGGGTATGCGCTGCACCTCACCGTCACGCATTACCCCGGCCGTCGGTGCCGCCATTCGCTGCAAGGCGGCGACCGCCTGCTCCGCCCGGGCTTCCTGCACATAGCCGAGCACCGCGTTGAGTACGAGGATTGTCGCGATCACGATGACGTCGTACGGGACCCCGTCCGTACCCTCCGCGACCCATGCGACCAGTGACACAATGAGTGCACCGATCAGCAGGTAGATCAGCGGGTTGGCGAACTGGGCGAGAAATCTGCGCCATGCCGGCACCACCGGCGCGGACTGCAGCTGGTTCGGCCCATAGGTGTCCAGTCGGGCTGTCGCCTCGTCCGCGCTCAACCCCAGACGAACGTCAGTGCCCAGATCTGCGGCGACATCGGCCCCATCCCGATGCCACGGCTCATGCACTGACCGCCCCGCCATTGCGTCGGTACTCACTTCGACCCCCTCCTCGGAGCGGCCAAGATCGGCAACGTGTGATGACGGCCGGCCAGCAGCTCACTCAGGATTCAGGTCTCCAGTCCAGCGCTCGCAGGATTCATCGGCTTCCGACATCGGCAGGCGTCCGCAGTGCACGCCTACCAGCCTGGGCCTGTCTTCACCAAATTACAAAGAGTAGGAAGGGAGCCGGTGAGCCCGAACGGGTTCATAGGGAACGGTCGCGGTGGCCAAACGTCCAGGCGACGAAACGTTCGCGATCCACCGCTGAAATCGCGGCCGTCCGCCGTCTAGTGCGAGAGAGTGGGTTTGTGATCTGACTTCTCGTCGAATCAGGAGATCGACGGAGTCGCTCATATTCTGATTCGCCCGGTGTGTCCGGGCGACCATGCGGCATGCGTCGAAGGAGGCGTTCCCGTGGCATCTCCGACCTATCCAGTCCGGGTCGAGGCGACCCTGGACACACCGCTATCTCGCTGGCTCTGGCTACTCAAGTGGTTGCTCCTGATCCCGCACTACCTCGTCCTGATCTTCCTCTGGATCGCGTTCGCCGTTCTCTGGCTCGTGGCCTTAGTCGCCATCCTCATCACCGGCCGTTACCCCCGGTCGATCTTCGACTTCAACCTCGGCGTGCTCCGCTGGACCTGGCGGATCCACTACTACTCGTATGGCGCCCTGGGCACCGATCGGTATCCCCCGTTCACGCTGGCCGATGTTCCGGACTACCCCGCCCGGCTCGAGGTTCAGTACCCGGCTCAGCTCTCCCGCGGCCTTGCTCTCGTCAAGTGGTGGCTGCTGGCCATCCCCCACTACCTGGTGGTGGGCATTTTCGTGGGCGGCGGCTGGGGCGGCTGGGAGTCCGCCGACAAGGCCGGCGGCTGGGGCGGACCCGGGCTGATCGGCCTGCTCGTGTTCTTCGCCGGTGTCATGCTCCTATTTACCAGCCGCTACCCGCGGTCGATCTACGACTTCGTGCTCGGCATGGACCGATGGGCACTACGCGTCGCCGCATACGCAGCGCTCATGACGGACGACTACCCGCCCTTCCGGATTGACATGGGTGGTGCGGAACCAGCCCGAACGGACTCCCCAGCGAACGGCCCTACCGAGTAGGGCAACCGCCCCTGTTCAACCGGTTCCCGACGCCGCGCTCTGTCCGGGCAGATCAACCAAGTCGGTCGTCCTGATCACGGACGCCCATCCGTTGCGGCCTCATCTTCAAGGAGGGCTGCCCGACCGGTGCTCTCTAGTCGGCGGATGAGCAAAACGATGGAGCCGCCGGCTACGAGGACGACACCGCCTATCACTGCGAACATCTGCGCGGACGGGACCGCGACCGCAAAGAATTCGCGCGACCACGGGATGGCGAGGATGCCGACGAACGCGCCGGCGAGCACACTGATCCCGGCGATTCGTAGCCGGTTGAGTGGGCTGGCGACGAGGGCAAGCAGGACGAGACCGATGCCGGCCAGCGTCAGGGTCGCGGTCGTACGTGCCTCGTCCGGTGGGACATCGAGCACTTCGCGCGCCAGGCCGTAGGCGACGAGGGTACCGGTTGCGGCCACGATGCCTGCCGGGGTCGCGACCCGGAGCACCCGTAGGACGAAGCCGGGGCGGGCGCGCCGGGTGTTGGGCTCGAGAGCGAGGAAGAACGCGGGGATTCCGATGGTGAGGCTCCCGATCAGGGTGAGGTGGCGGGGCAGGAAGGGGAACGGCACCCGGGCCACGCCGACCGCGAGGGCGAGCAGGAGCGCGTAGACGGTCTTGGTCAGAAACAGAGCTGCCACCCGCTCAATGTTTGCGATGACCCGGCGGCCTTCAGCGACGACGTGGGGCATGGTCGCGACCCGACCGTCGAGGAGGACAAGCTTCGCCACCGCGCGTGCGGCATCACTGCCGCCGCCCATCGCCACGCCGAGATCGGCGTCCTTCAACGCGAGCACGTCGTTCACACCGTCGCCGGTCATCGCCACGACGTGGCGCCGCTGTTTGAGCGCGTCGACCATCTCCCGCTTCTGGTGAGGTACGACTCGGCCAAAGACAGCGTTCTGCTCGACGACATCGGCGAGGTCCTGGGGTTGGACGGCAGTTGGCGAGCATCCACGGGGGTACTCGCGCCCCGGATCCCTACTCGAGCAGCTACCGTTCCGGCGGTGCGAGGATGGTCGCCGGACACGACCTTCGTCTGCACCTCCTGTTGCTTGAAATAGGCGACGGTAGCGGCCGCGTCGTCGCGTACCCGTTCGTCGAGCACGACCAGCGCAGCCGGGGTAAGTGCTGGGACCTCGTGATCCGACACGGTGCCCTTGGCCGCGGCGAGCAGGACGACGCGTCGCCCAGCAGTGGCGTAAATCTCGGCGCGCAGGAGGATGTCGGTCTCGTTCAACGCCGCTGACTGTGGGGCCGACGCACCTGTCGACGCACCAAGAAGCACCTCGGGCGCACCGAGCAGCCAGGTCCCGTGTCCGTCGAAGGACGCCGCACTCCACTTTCGTGCGGATGAGAAGGGGACCCGATCACTTACGGTCCAGCCGTCCGGCGGTGCCCACTCCGTGCTGATCGCCCGCATCGTCGCGTTCGGGGCAGGATCTGCGCGGGCAACGGCACCCAGCGCCGCTTTGACGTCCTCGGACCCGTCCTCGCGGGCTCCGCCGAGACGAACCAGCTCGCCGACCGTGAGATCCCCGGTTGTGATCGTGCCGGTCTTGTCGAAGCACAGCACGTCGATTCGGGCCAGGGTCTCGACGGCGGGCAGTTCCTGGACGAGAACATTACGGCGGCCGAGCCGGACCACACTCACCGCGAATGCGACGGTCAGCAGGAGGACGAGTCCCTCGGGAACCATCGCCACGGTACCTGCCACCGCACCGCTGAGTACGCCGCGCGGCCCTTGTGATTGCAGCTGACTCACGAACAGCAGCGCCGCAGCAGGTACGAGCAGCCAGGTTACGAGCGCGATGATCCGATCGATTCCGGCCCGGAGCTCGGAGTGGCGAGGCTGAATCGTCGGGCCTCGTCGGCCAGGCGGGCAGCGTAAGCGTGCCGGCCGACCCGGACTGCCCGTACCGGACCCGGCCCGCGACCACGAAACTGCCCGAGAGAACCTCAGCGCCGAGTGGCTTTCCGACCGATTCCGACTCACCGGTCAGAAGTGATTCGTCGATCTCACCTTCGTCGGCCTGGACGACCACACCGT
The DNA here is from genome assembly GCA_046725875.1 of Actinomycetota bacterium. GTDB lineage: Bacteria > Actinomycetota > Actinomycetes > JAKEEW01 > JAKEEW01 > JBKOZJ01. The sequence continues at coordinate 11,515 of JBKOZJ010000178.1, read as the reverse complement.
CGACGATGATCTGCTCGCCCGGGCCTGCCTGGATGATGTCGTCCACGACGACATCGCGCATACCCACTCGCCGGTCGGCGCCGTCCCGGATGACATGAGCGACCGGCGCGCTGATCAATGCGAGACGCTCGATCGTACGCTTCGCCTGCAGCTCCTGGACGATGCCGACGGCAGTATTGGACACCAACACCAAGCCGAATAGCGCGTCCTGGATCGGGCCGACCCACAAGATGACGGCGAGGAGCGAGCCGAGCAGCAGATTGAACCGGGTGACGACGTTCGCGCGCAGGATCTGACCAACGGTGCGTGTCGGCGCACTCGGGACATCATTCTTCAGTCCTTGGGCCACCCGGTCCCGGACCTCGGACGTGGTGAGCCCGAGCGCCGACACGCTGGTCAGCCTAGCGACCGCCGCCCGCACCCCCGGGTGACGCAGCGCAGTGCTGCTTCGACGACATTGGGTACTTCACTCGCTTCGGGACCAGCATCGCCAGGAAACAGCAGAGTGAGACAGAGCCGAACAGGCCACCGGCAGGGTGTCCAAGGGCCTCGAAGGCCGACTCAGCTGCGGCGCCACTTGGCCGTATGCGGAGCCAGCAGGTCGGCGAGCGTCGGGGAGCCGGTCTCGCTGAGGGCATATGTCACCCGACGGACCGGGTGGCCCAGGTCGACAAGCCGCCCGAGATCCATCGGTGTGCCAACTAGAACTACATCGCAGTCGGCGGCGCGGATTGTCGCCGCGAGTTCAGCAAGCTGGGCGCCGCCGTAGCCCATTGCCGGCAGCACTGCCCCGATCGCCGGGTACGTGGCGTAGACGGCGGCGATCGAACCGACCGCATATGGTCTCGGATCGACGATGGTCGCTCCGGCCCGGCGGGCCGCCACGGTGCCTGCACCGAAGGGCATGCCGCCGTGAGTGACGGTTGGGCCATCCTCGACCACAAGCACCCGCTGGCCGGCCAGGGGCGGCCCTGGATCGAGCGTTACCGGCGAGGTTGCCATTACCGTCACCGCCCGCGGGTTGACCGACCGTACGTTCTCCACCACCTGCTCGACCGCCGCTGGTTCGGCGCTGTCGACCTTGTTGATCACGACGATGTCGGCCATTCGCACATTCGTCTCCCCCGGGTGGTAGGCGAGCTCATGGCCGGGACGCAGCGGGTCCACCACGGTGATGAGCAGCTCTGGCGCGAAGAACGGAAAATCGTTGTTGCCTCCGTCCCAGATCACGACGTCGGCTTCGGCCTCGGCTTGGCGGAGGATGTCGAGATAGTCCACGCCCGCGTACACGACGATGCCCATGTGCACCGGCGCCTCGTACTCCTCGCGCTCCTCGACGGTCGGTTGCGCGGCGTCGATGTCGTCCACTGTGGCAAACCGCTGGACGCGCATCCGCTCCAGATCGCCATAGGGCATCGGATGGCGGACCTGTGCCACGCGGAAGCCGGCGTCAAGCAGGATCTGCCCTACCCGTCGAGTGGTCTGACTCTTCCCGCAGCCCGTGCGGGCCGCACACACCGCGACCACGGGCTTGCTGCTGCGCAGCATGGTTGCCTTCGGTCCGATGAGCCTGAAGTCGGCCCCCGCGCTGAGCACTTGCGACGCCTTGTGCATCACATCGGTGTGAGAGAGGTCGGAGTACGCGAGTACTACCTCGTCGACCGCTTGGTCCGTGATGAGCGTGGACAGCTGCTCCTCTGCCACGATCGGGATGCCGGTCGGATACAGCGGGCCTGCTAACGAGGGTGGGTAGGTGCGGTCGTCGATCCCAGGTATCTGCGCCGCGGTGAACGCCACCACCCGGCTGGACTTGTCGTCGCGGAACACGGTGTTGAAGTTATGGAAGTCACGCCCGCCGGCACCCATGATCACCACACGATGCATATGTTTCCTCCGTCACCTAGCCCGACGTGCTTTGTGGCGCCGCTCGCCGATTAACGGCTCGGGCGACGTACGGCCAGCCCAGCGGTCGCGCGATGTCGACGTATATCACGTAATGGCTGGTCGCCGTGAAGGCCCCTACCTGACCCGGCGAAGGGGGCCCTCCCCGCCGAGGGGCCCTTCTGACCGAGGAAGTAGGGGCCTGCACGCACAAGCGCAAACGCCGGTCTACGTCAGCGCCGGGTTATCCAGGCTGGCCCGGCTGGAGCGGGCCGATCCGGTAGGGCCGCATCATCTCGTTGTCCTCGTGCTCGACGATGTGGCAGTGCCAGACGAACTGGCCTGGGTTGGTGAACCTGAGCCGGAGGCGAGTCACCTCGCCCGGATAGGAGATGACGGTGTCCTTGAAGCCGCTCTCCCAGGCCTCGGGTGGCCGCGGTTTGCCGACGAGCTGGGACGGCGGAACCGTCTCGCCGTCCTCGTTCGTGACCAACGCCTGCCGGTTGACCACCTCGAAGGCGACCTCGTGGACGTGCATCGGGTGAGCGTCGGCGGTGAAGTTGTGGAACTCCCAGACCTCCGTGTCGCCCACCGTCGGGTTGCTGGTGACCGGGTCCTCCCATTTTTCGGACGTCGGAAAGCCGGCGCCATCAACGACGCCGAGCGTGGCCTCCGCCGGTCCGTCCCAGAACTCCGACCCCTGCTCGAGGAGCGCCAGCGGCCGGGTCGTGGTGGCCGCAGGAAGCGGAGTGATGGCCGGGAGTACCAGGAACTGCGGTGGTGTCGTCGGGTCGGCGGCCACCGGCGGGACGACACGGAACTGCATGACCTGTCCCGTCGTGGCCGGGTCGGCGGTATCGAAGTCGCCGGGCGGCTCGCCGCCGCCGAACGGCTCGTCCGGCCCGACGTTGTGGAGGACGTAGTTCCCGACCGGCACGTTGGTGAAGTCGACGATCAGGTCGGCGCGCTCCGCGAGTCCCATCAATAGCCGATTGCCGTTTCCGGCCGTGAGATTTACGGGCCTGGACAGGAAGCCGCCCTCGTTTCCTATCTGCCAGACCTCCACGCCAGGAATGTTGTTGAAGTCCAGGATCAGGAAGCGGGACTGGCAGCCGTTCAGGAAGCGGAGTCGGTAGCGCCGCTTCTCGACGGTCTGGAAGGGCCACGTGTTCCCGTTCACCATGATCATGTTCCCGAAGAACTCTGGGTTCCAGATCGGTGAGAGGTCGGTGAACGGGATGAAGCCCGGGTTCTCAGCGGTGGCTCCGTCGAAGAACGCCCGACTGTTGGGGTAGAACAGCGAGCCGTCTTGGTTAAAGGACCGGTCCTGGATCGCGATCGGGATCTCGTAGAAGGTCTTGTTGGGCGAAAGCCCGTCGGATTCCTTCGGCGCCGGGCTCGGGAGAACGGCGGTCGTGCCAGTGCGGCTGTCGAGGATGGCCTTATCCCCTTCCGGCCCGCCGCGGAGCAGGAAGAAGCCCGCCGGTCCCGCGTACACGTTGAGACGGGTCATGCCGAGCGCATGGTCGTGATACCAGAGCGTCGACTCGCGCTGGTTGTTTGGGTAGTTGAAGACCGCGAACCCCGGCCCCCATGTGACGCCGAACTTCTTAGAGGCCTTGTTCTTGAAGAAGTCATGCCAGGTGCCCTCCGTAGCGTATCCGGCGGAGATGTTCTTGGCGGCCGGCAGGTACCACGCCTCGGCGTAGCCGTCGCTCTCGTCGCCGACTCCGGACGCTCCATGGAGGTGGGTCACGATCGGCACCGGACCCGTGTAGGGGCCTGGGGTCGCTTCGAACATCGGCCGCATGTCGCGTCCGGTCGTCCCGCCGGGTGGGTTCGCCCAGTGCAGGGTCTGGTCAACCGGCAGCAGATGCGGCAGGTAGTTCCCGCTCCCATCAACGAGGTCGTTGATCCACTTAACCCGAACCGGTCGGTTCCATCTCGCCTCGATGGTGAGCGAAGGAGCGTGATGCAGCAGTACGCCTCTGTTGCTCCCCGACGAAAGGGCGCCGTATCCCCACACGGTTGTCGCTGGCAGACCCGCAGGCAGGATCTGCTGCGAGAACTGCCGCATCGAGATCTCGTAGTAGTCGCCGGGCTTGCCGCCAGGCATCATGATGGTGCCGGCCCGCGGCATGACCGGCGGGATGAGCATCGGCGTCACGTACTTCGGCACCGACAGCGGGTCGAGCGTGCCGCCTGGGATCTGGGCCCAGGCCACTTTCGTGCCGCCGGGCAGGTAGGAGTAGAGGACGAACGCAGCGCCCGCTCCCCCTACTGCTTTGATGAAGGATCGCCGGGTAAGCGGTCTGCGCGCCTCGGCATCGATCGGAGTCATTGCTTGCTACCCCCCGTCATTACGCTGGTGGGACCCTCTGGCCCTGTCCTCTTAGTGTCGGTTTGCGAGCGACGATGCTTCACGTGCCATTGGTCCCGGACGGGAAGGGTCGGAAGCCCTCCCTTGCTGGGAGGCCGCTCTAGCGGTATGACCTGCGCAGACGGTCGATCTGCTGAAATGGCGGACACCTCGGTCGCGCAGACCGCCATGGCGGGTGGGGCGCCGTTACCCGCCCGCCAGTCTTGCCGAGATGGAGTTAGCCGGCTGGCGAGCTGGAGGGCGGGACTAGGCGGGCGCCGAGGGCCTTCGCTCCGACCACGAGGCCGGCCGAGGCGAGGATGATGTCCTTGAGGACGTACTGCGCTTCAAGCGTCGGCCAGCCCGGAAACAGATCGCCGAAGAACAGCACGAGCGGTGACATGATGCCGACGAGAGCACCGGCCAGTACGACGAGTCCAGTCTTCAGCAGCTTTCCGGTGACGAGGGTCAAGCCGATGAAGACCTCCATCGCCGCGGTCAGCAGCACGGCCGCAGATCCTTCTATCAGTCCGAACGTGAGAGTGTCGAGGGTGCGCTTGGCAAGCTCCTCGGCCGGGCTGGCGTTTGGAATGAACTTCAGCGAACCGAAACCAAGGAACACCAGACCTAGACTCACTCGCAGCATGTCGATGCTGTAGCGGCTGAGGACGCCGCGCATCGAATCGACCATGCGGTGCGCCGTCGGCCCTAGCAGCTGTCCGCGACTGGGTGTGTGGACGGTCACAATGGACTCCCTTCCGTGACTGCCCCGGTGTGGGGCGATACCGTCCACGGTGCCGTCTGACGATGTCGGCTCGCGTCGTGCGTGGGTCGACACTTGGGTACGTCAGGAGGCGCAGTTCTCGCAGAGCATCGCCATCGGCGGGCGTACTCGTTGATGCGCCGCGGTCGCGCACGACATTACGGACCGCCTTAGGGTGTGACCATGGCCGACCAGACGGTCGATGTGTTGGTCGTGGGTGCGGGACCGACTGGCCTAACGCTGGCTGCCCAGTTGGCGGCCCACGGCGTCCGGCCGAGACTGGTCGACCGGGGACTGGACTGGGTGCACGAGTCACGAGCACTCGGGATTCAGCCCCGCACCCTCGAGGTCCTGGCCGGGCTCGGCATCACCGACGCATTGATCGAGTACGGCAACCGGGGAGTGCGGCTCCGGCTCCATGCCCGCGGTCGGGAGGTGACATTGCCGTTGTTCGACCTCGGTCTGGCCGACACCGCCTACCCGTACCTGCTGTTCTTGTCCCAAGCCGAGACCGAGCGCATCCTCGGCGACCACCTCGCTCGCCAACAAGTTGCCGTTGAACGCGGTGTCGAGCTCGTCGTGCTCGAGCCCGGATCGGACGAGGTTGTGGCGGAGCTGCGGCACGATGGCGGTCGAATGGAACGCGTATCGGCGCGGTACGTCGTCGGCTGCGACGGCGCGCATAGTACCGTCCGGACTCTCGCCGGGATCGGGTTCGAAGGCGGCTCCTACCCGCAAACCTTTGTCCTTGCTGATCTCGAGGCCGACGGCATAGCTCCCGATGCCGCACACGTCTTCGTTACCGAGCATGGGCAGCTGTTCTTCTTCCCGCTCGGGTCCCCCACGACGTGGCGGCTGCTGGCGATGCGCCCGAGTGATGTTGCACCGCCCGGCTCCCAGGTGTCGCTCGGCGAGGTCCAAGCATTGGCCGACGCGTACACCGATGGTGCGGTGGTCGTTCGAGACCCGGTGTGGATGACGAACTTCCGGATCCACCATCGAGCGGCGACCCACTACCGGACACGGCGAGTGTTCCTAGCGGGTGACGCTGCTCACATCCACAGCCCTGCCGGTGCTCAGGGCATGAACACCGGTATCCAGGATGCCGTCAACCTCGGCTGGAAGCTGGCTTACACCGTGCGCGGACAGACCGATCCGACGGTCCTCGACACGTACGAGCCCGAACGGGCTCCGGTCGGGCGGATGGTCCTGCGCTTCACCGATCGTGCCTTCACCATTGCTACTTCGACGAATCGGGTGGTCCGGTTCGCCCGTGTCCGCGTGGTGCCGGTGGTGTTTCCACTTGCCCTCAAGGCGAGGAGGGCCCGGGGGATCGCATTCCGGACGCTCGCGCAGCTGTCCATCCGATACCGCTCGAGTCCCCTGTCCGTCGATGGGCCGCAGGCGCCGCGGCGTGGCCCGAAGGCCGGCGACCGAGTGCCGGATGCATCCATCATTAGCGATGGTCAGGCCTCAAGCCTGCATGCGGCGATCGCGACGCCCGGCTGGCATCTGCTGCTGTGTGGATCGACCCCGGAGTGGTGGGCCGAGTTGCCCTGGGCGCGGTATGCCGGACCGGTCGCCGTCCACCGAATCATTCCCGCTGAGAATCGGGAGGCGGGGAGACCGCTTGACGCCCAGGTGTTGCGAGATCCAACGGGGACTGCCATGCGCCGCCTCGGTGTCGCCAACCGCGCCCACGCCGTCTACCTGGTACGCCCAGACGGACATGTCGGCTACCGGTCCGGCAGCATTGATCGCGACGGCCTCACCGCTTACCTACGCCGCTGGGTGCTTCGCGGGCCGTGAGCGCCTGATGTGCGGATCCCATTCAGCCATCGGACTGACCGACGCCGAGCGAGAGCTGTGGCCGCAGCTACGGGAACGGCTCCGTGAGCCCCGGCACCTCATGGGGCTGATGCGCGGGGTTCTGGCCGACGCCGTCGAGGTCGCTGCGGTCATTGCCGTTAGCCCCCAGGGAAGCGTTCGACCTCTCGCGTTGGTGGTCACCCCCGTCATCGGCCGCCGAGATTCAGCTTGCTGAGGGCGACGGGGAGGAGATACGCCCGGCCCGGATCGGTGACGACAAGATCGACGTAGTCGTCGGCTCGGCAGCCGGACACGGCGCAGCCGAGCCGATTACCATCCTGATCACGCCCTGGATCGTTGAGCACCTCGCGCTCTACGCGCGCAGGCTCTGGTCGTTAGAGACCGAGTGTCGGAGACGTCAGTAGCCGGCCGGAAGGCCCATGGCGGCCAGGACGTTTGGCCTAGCACCGCAGCACCCACGTATCCGACGTGGTCCGAAGGACAACGGGCGACGCTTGCCGTCCGGCCGGTTCCGAGGTGTGTTCGGTGCGAGCCGCCCCTTCAACCGCATTCAGAAGCTGCGCGAGGGGCACCAGGCCCTCCCCATCGGTCGAGGTCACCCAGCCCTCCCCGTCGGGGGAGGCCCACGCAACGCAGAGTGGTTCGGGGAGGACTTTCGTGCGCTGCTCGAGCTGCTTCGAGCCGAGAAGATCCACCCGGTCGTCGCGGAGCGCCTGCCGCTGTCCGACGCGCGCCGGGCGCACGAGCTGCTCGAGAGCTCGGCATCGAAGGGAAAGCTCGTGCTGATGCCGTAAAGCCGACCCCGAGCACACGCATCGCATCGCGGGTACAGGTGGGACGGATCTTCACGCGGTCCGCCCATCTCAACCGGAGACCGCGGTCGAGATCGTCGATGGCCTAGTAGAGCGGTTGCGGGATCGCGTGACCTCGGCACAGCTAACATGCCATCCTCACTAGATGAAGACCGGTTCGGACAGTGGTGTCACCGTTCTCGGTGAGGACGAATGCTGGCGCTTGCTGCAGGCAGCCAAGGTCGGTCGACTGGCTGTGATCCTCGCCGGAGAGCCGGAGATATTCCCAATCAACTTCGTGGTCGACGGTCACACTGCGGTGTTCAAGACCGCCGAAGGCACCAAGCTGTTCGCTGTGACCGCGTCCCCTCGGGTGGCCTTGGAGAGCGACGGATACGACGAAGGCAGCGGCGAAGCATGGAGCGTCGTCGTCAAGGGGATGGCAGAGCGTCTTGAACACTTTCCCGACATCTACGCTGCGGAGGAGCTTCCGCTCTTGCCCTGGCCGGGTGGAGAGAAACAGTGGTATGTCCGGATTGGGCGGACGACGATAACCGGCGTGAGATTTCCCGTCGTACGCGGTAGCCAGGATGACTGAGTGCCACTGGGGTCGAAATGGCGGCTCGCCGCCTCCTCGATGACCTTCGATGACTGCGAGCTGCCGCATCTCCTATTCGGTTCCTAGTGGGTGACCATCGCAGGTGCCACCCGAACGGGACGGCTACTCGGTGGTGATGGCGCGGAGGACGTCGAGTTTGGCGGCGCGGCGGGCAGGGAGGACTGCGGCAAGGACCCCCGCCAAGCCGGCCAGGATGAGGACGATGGCCAGGGTGAGCCAGGGGATCTGGAAGCGGTCGATGCCCTCGTCGCTCAGTGCTTGGACCAGCGCCCAACCAAAGAACAAGCCGATCGCCAGCCCTAGCAGGGTTCCTTGGATGGCGATGATCACGGACTCCCACCTGATGGTTGAGCGGAGCTGCGGGCGGGTCATGCCCACGCTGCGCAGCAGGCCGACTTCGCGGGTGCGCTCCAGGATCGATAGCGCGAGCGTGTTCCCGATGCCGAGTAGCGCGATGAAGACCGCCAGCAGAAGCAGGACGTAGATCAAATTGAGCAGCTGGTCGACGGGCCTGGACAGATCCTCCTTGAAGCCGCTGCGATCGCGCACGTCGGCGCCGGGGTAGTCCTTCGCGACGCCCTCCACGGCGGCGAGGGCGCTGGCGGTGCTGACGCCGTCGGCCTTGTCGATGAAGACGAAGGCGTCGTACTGGTCGGCGAAGTTGGCCTCGTACGTGTCGATCCCGAGCAGGTAGTCGCCCGCGGGCTGGTTCTCCCCGTAGATCATCGCCACGGTGAGCTGTTGGGGCCCGGTGTCCTTGAAGACCACCGGCACCGTGTCGCCAACGGCGAGGTTGTCGGCGTCGGCGACGTCCTCGAACAGGGCGATCGAATTACCGTGGAGGTCGGTCGGGTTGCCCTGGAGCGGTTGAACGTCGATGACGTCGAATGCGGTGGCGGGGTCGACGCCAAGCACCTGCTTGGATCCGCCACTGATCTGGGCGGCACCTACTCGCACTCCTGCGGCCGCCTTGACCTCAGGGAGGTCGTTGAGCCTCGCGGCGAGTCCGGGGTCGAGCCCGCCGGTCCCGAAGGCGCCCGAGTCGATCACAAAGTCTCCGGTGAACGACTTATCGATCGTGGCGTTGGTCGACGCCTTGGTCGACGCGGCGAAGATCGAGATGAACGCGATCAAGCCAACGCCAATCATCAAGGCGGAGGCGGTGGCAGCGGTCCGCTTCGGGTTGCGCATGGCGTTCTCCCGGGCCAGGGTCCCGGTGATGCCCCTCAGACGGGGAAGCAAGGCGCCGATCCCCCGGCTGAGCGGCAGGGCGACAGTGCGCCCGAGTATGGACACGCCGAAGAAGACCGACAGGGCGCCGAGGCCGACGAGTGGTAGGGCGGCGGACCCGCCGCCGAACAGCCCCGCGAGCAGCGACAGGACGCCGAGCCCAAGCACGACACTGCCCACCACGACGCGAAGCTTCGACCCGTAGCCGACGCTGCCCACCTCCACGTCCCGCATCGCCGCCACCGGCGGCACCTTCCCCGCCTTGCGGGCCGGCGAAAGCGCGGCCACGACGGTGATAACCACCCCGACGACGAGGGAGATCACCACGCTCGTGGGCGTGACCACAAGCGACCCGGCCGGAATGTCGAAGCCGAACCCGGCCAGGAGGGCCTTGAGCCCGGCAGCGACGGCAAGCCCCGCCACCAGCCCGATGAGGGAGGCGACCAAGGCCACGATCACGGCTTCTATGAGGACCGAGCCCAGCACCTGCCGCTTGCTCGCTCCGACGGCCCGCAGCAGCGCGTTCTCCCGGGTGCGCTGCGCGACCGTGATCGAGAACGTGTTGAAGATGATGAACGAGCCGACGAGCAGCGCCACCACGGCAAAGATCAGCATGAACGTGTTGAAGAACGACAGGTTCTCCTCGATGTCGTTCTGGCTCTCCTCGGTGATCTCCTCGCCGGTCACCACCTCGACACCGGAAGGCGCCACCGCGCCAATCCGGTCGGCGAGCTCCCGCTGCGACAGGCCCTGATCGGCGACGGCCGCGACGCTGTCGAACTTCCCCGGCTCGGCGACCAGGCGCTGCGCGGCGGCGGTGGTGAACAGCACATAGGAGGCGCCGCCGGGGCTGTCCGCGTCCCCGAACTTGGCGATGCCTGAGAGCAGCAGGTGCTGTGGCGGGCCGTGGACCAGCACAGTTACCGTCTCGCCCACGCGGAAGCCGGCGTCGTCGGCGCTCTTCTTGTCAATGACGATCTCGTTGTCGGCAGCTGGCGGCCGTCCCGCCACGATCACGAACGGGTTGAGATCGGGCGACGCGTTCCAGTTGCCCCCGAAGGTAGGCGCGCCCGCCTCGGGGTCGCCGATCGCGTCGCCGTTCTTGTCGATGATGCGGGTGTAGCCCTGGATGATCCCCTCCGCCGTTGCCACCCCGTCGACCCCAGCGACCGTGTCAACCAGCGACGCGTCGACCCGTCCGCGCACGTCACCGGCGCCCTCCGGATCGCTGAAAGCGGCCTTCTCGCGGGCGACCGCGTCGGTGCCCTTGTAGACATCCCCGAACAGGTCGTCGAAGGTGTTGCGGACCGTGTCGGTGAGCACGAGCGTGCCCGCCATGAACGCGACGCCGAGCATCACCGCCAGCGCGGTAATGGCCAGGCGGGACTTGTGGGCGAGAATGCCCTTGACGGTGACCCGGAACATGCCGCTCAGTCCCCGAACTTCTTCATCCGATCGAGCACCAGCGCGGACGTCGGATGTGACATCTCGTCGACCAGCCTCCCGTCCGCGAGGAACAGGACACGATCGGCGTAGCCAGCCGCGCTCGGATCGTGAGTGACCATGACGACCGTCTGCCCCATCTCATCGACCGCGCGACGCAAAAACCCCAACACCTCGGCACCAGACCGGGAGTCGAGATTCCCGGTCGGCTCGTCGGCGAAGATGATCTGCGGGCGGCTGGCCAGCGCCCGCGCGATGGCGACCCGCTGCTGCTGACCGCCAGACAGCTCGCTCGGCCGGTGGGCCATCCGGTCGGCAAGGCCGACAGTGCTCACGACCTGGTCGACCCAGCCCTGCTCACCCTTGCGGCCGGCCAGCGCCAAGGGCAGCGTGACGTTCTCGCGCGCGGTCAGGGTGGGGACCAGGTTAAACGCCTGAAACACGAAACCGATCCTGTCCCGCCTAAGGACGGTGAGATCCTTATCGCCGAGGGCGCTGAGGTCCTCGTCACCGATGAAGGCCTTACCCGAGGTCAGCGTGTCCAGCCCGGCCATGCAGTGCAAGAGCGTTGACTTCCCCGACCCGGACGGGCCCATGAT
>JBKOZJ010000177.1:0-39457 GCA_046725875.1 Actinomycetota bacterium | reverse complement strand
CGCGGCGATCGCGCTTGCCGAGGAGCACGAGGCCGGCCCGCTCGAAACCAAGCGGGCGACCGCACTAGCGGTGAATTCGGCATTGGACCGCGTCGCCGAGCAGCTTGGCAACACCCGGGCCGTGACCCGCTCGTCCTATGTCGCGCCGCGGGTCGTCCTCGAGTTCGAGAAGGGTGGAATGGCAGCCCGGGGACTGCGCCTCGATCCGGAGAGCGACCAGGTGGCCGAAGATGTTCGGGACCTGGCGGAACGAGCGGTGTTGCGGACGCTCGACGTCTGATGAACTAAACGCCCGCGGAGAGCGGACCGACACGCCCGCAAACGAGCAGGCTACGTCCGTCCCGCGCCGGCTCGCGTTGCGCATGCTCCGGATCACGGGCACTGCGTGAAATACGGCATGAGGGAAGGTCCTCACGACCGACTCATCAACAGCGTCGGCGTGTCGTTCGCGATGGGGGAAGAAGCGACCGGCAAGAATGGGTTATAAGGGAGAGGCCCCTTCCATGTATGAGATGGAAGGGGCCTCTCAGTTCCACGGTCCCAACGCTCCGATCGCTCGGTGCGTGGTTCCGCAGAACCCGCCACCATCACTTGGTGGAACCTCGGCGAACCCCGGTTGACCCGGCGCCCGCCTGCCCGGGGAGCTGCCTCCCCTGGCGGCTCACCAATCAGGTGGACCTTTCACGAACACCGATCCTTGGGAACTCACTTTCGCGAAATCCCAAGTTCCCTAGTGCTCGCTAGCTCCGAAGTTTCCTTCTGAGCGGGTCACCATCTCTGGTGGCGTGAGAGATTTCTATCTCTGCCGAAACGCCCGCGCAAGGGGTCTGACAAGGCTATTTCAAGATTCTTTGCAACCTCTAAGTCAGTCCACAGAAACCGCTGCGTTACCCCCAGGTTCAGGGCCGTTGTCCACTGGTTGTCCACCAGTCCATCCACATGCACGCCAATTGATCCCCCGCATCATTGGGAGGGTGTGGCCGTCTGTGATGCACTCGGAGATGCCGTCGGCGTGGTGCCCGCGGCGGTCAGCCGCCGGCCCAGGTCCTCGGCCCGCCGCAATGCCGCGGCCAACTGCTGCTGCGCCTCTCCGTACGCAGCGAAGTCGCCCGACCGCAGGGCCGCCTGCCCGCGGTCGTACGCCGTTTGTGCGTCCGCCAATGCCTTGGCGAGTTGTGCGGTGAGAGCGGCGTTCGGTGGCTGCTCGCCGCCCGCTGGAGGTGGCTGTTGCCCGCTGGGCGGTGGCTCCTCGCCGGTCTCGGTTCCCGCGTTGCCACTGAAGATTGCGTCCAGCCCACCCTGCAACGTCTCGCTGATCGCAATCTGATCGCCGAAGGACACCAAGACCAGCCTCAGCAGCGGGAAGGTCGCACTGCCACTGGCGCCTTCCACGTACACCGGTTCGACGTAGAGCAACCCGCCGCCGACCGGCAGGGTGAGCAGGTTGCCGTAGACGACGTTCGACTGCCCACCACGGGTGAGCAGGTTGAGCCGCTGCGAGATTTGGGTGTTGGAACGGAAGTTATTCTGGACTTGGGCCGGTCCCGGGATGACCGTGTTTCGCGGCAGTTCCAGCACGCGCAACTTCCCGTAGTCGGACCCGGGGTTGGCGTCGACCGCGACGAACGCGGCGAGGTTCTGCCGGTTGGTCGGCACCAGCGTGCTCGTAAGCGAGAAGGTCGCGTCCTCCTGGTCCGGCATCCGGATCGTCAGGTAGTACGGCGGCTGGTCGCCACCGTCACCGGTCGGATCGGCTGGCACCCGCCAGAAGTCCTGGCCGGAGTAGAACGCGGTCGCGTCGGTCACGTGGTATTGGGCGAGCAGGTCGCGCTGCACCTTGAACAGGTCCTCGGGGTAGCGCAGGTGTGCCATCAGCCCATCGGAGATATCCGAACGCGGCTTTACCGTCCCCGGAAAGGCCTTCATCCACATCTTCAGGATGGGGTCGGACTCGTCCCACGCGTACAGCGTCACCGTGCCGTCGTAAGCGTCGACCATCGCCTTCACCGAGTTGCGGATGTAGTTCACCGTGTCTTGCGGCGCGATGACCGCGCGGTTCTCAGTGGTAAGCGACGTCTCGGTCACCTCGCCCAGCGTCCGCCGGGACGAGTAGGGGTAGCCGCCGGTCGTGGTGTAGCCGTCCACGATCCACACCAGCCGGCCGTCGACGATTGCCGGGTAGGTGTTGCTATCCACGGTGAGCCACGGCGCGACCTTTTCCACACGCTCCCGCGGGTTGCGTACGTAGAGGATGCGCGATTCGGAGTTGACGCCGCTGGATAGGAAGATCTTCTCCTCGCGGTACTTCACGGCGTAGAGGAGCTTGTTGAAGAACGATCCGATCTTGACCCCGCCGGCGCCGGTATAGGTTGTGTTCGCCTGGCCGTTGGGCTGCCGGTCGTCCGGGTAGTCAAGCTCGGCCGGCGTGGTTCCCTCGGGCGCGCCGACGATGGAGTACGAAGGGGCCTGCTCGCCGTAATAGACCCGCGGCTGGAACTCGCCGAGGGTGCCTTGCGGCGGTATGTCTGCCTCGATGTAGGACGGATGCCCGGTCGGCTGCCGAGTGTTCCCGCGGGCCGCGACGAAGCCGAAGCCGTGCGTGTAGACCAGGTGGTCGTTGATCCAGTTCCGCTGGTTTGTGGGTAGTCCTGCCTGTTCGAGCTCGCGGACCCCCACCACGACATCCTGGGTCTGCCTCTGCCCATCGACCCGGTAACGGTCGACATCGAGCGTGTCGGGGAACTCGTAGAACCCACGCACCTGCTGGTCCTGCTTGAAGGTCGGCGACACGACGGCCGGGTCCATCAGCCGCACGCTCGCCGTCGTGTCGGCGTCGTTGCGCAGCTGGCCCTCGGTCGCCGCCGTTTGCGCGTTGTATGCCTTGATGTCGACGTCGTTCAGCCCGTAGGCGGCCCGGGTGGCCTCGATGTTCCGGCCCATGTACTTCGCTTCGAGCTGCCGCTCCGACGGTTTGACCTGGAACTGCTGGACGATCGCCGGATAGATGCCGCCGATGACGATCGCGAAGACGACGAGCAGCCCGAAGCCAATGACCGGGAGCAGCCACGTGCGCCTGACCACGTTGGCGAAGAACAGGATGGCGCAGATGAGCGCGATCGCGGCCAGGATCGTCTTCGCCGGCAGCAGCGCGTTGACGTCGCGATAGCGTAGGCCGGTCCAGCCGCTCACGACGAACCGCTCGCTGGCGACGGCGAGGCCATACCGGTCCAGCCAGTAGGCCACCGCCTTCAGCAGCACGAAAACGCCAAGGAGAACCGACAGGTGCGCGGCGGCGGCAGGTGCCACCCGCTCGCCGCGAGCCTGGAACCTAATGCCGCCGTACAAATAGTGCGTGGCGACGGTCGCGATCAACGCGAGGATCACGACCGCGAAGAAGAACCCGATGACGAAGCGCCACCAGGGCAGCGTCATCGCGAAGAACGAGATGTCCTTGTGGAACTGCGGGTCTTCGATGCCGAACGACACCTTGTTCCGCCACTGCAGCCAGGTGCGCCACTCGTTGGAGGCGGCGAGCCCACCGAGCAGACCGATGAAGGCGCTGAGCCCGATGACGATCAACCGCTTGTAGGGGTCGATCGCCGTGCGGTAGCGGTCGAGGCTCTGCTGCTCGGTCGACGTGCCGCGGAACGCGGGCCGCAGGCGGTAGGCCGCATAGATAGTTCCCGCGATCGATCCGCCCATGATGAGCCCGAACACCAGGAACAGGAGCAGCTTCGTCACCAGCCGCGTCCTGAAGACATCGGAGTAACCGACCGATCGGTACCACAGCAGCTCGGTCCACTGGTTGGTGAAGATACTGAAGAAGATGATGAGTGCGACCAGCACGACGAGCGTGGGCACCAGCGCGCGTGGCCGCCGCGCGAACATCCGCGTCGGGCGGTCCGGTCGGCGGGGCCTCCGCCCGGGCATGTCGAATGTCACGGTCCAAACCTACGTGCTCGTCGGGCGCCTGCGTACGGCTGCCAGGTCATATCTATGAATGTGTACGGGTTCCGGAGCAGTGCCGTTACCGGGACCGCCCCGCCCGCGTGTAGAAGGGACCCTCGGTGCATCCAGCCGGAGTAAGGGTCCCTTCGGCCTAGCTGCAGGTGGGGAGCGAGGCGGTCTGGCCGACCCGGACCTTGGCGAGCGCGGTCAGCGCGGCATCAAGGCTGTTCACCGGGACGATCCGGATGCCACTTGGCGGGCTGTTCGTGGCCTCGGCGCAGTTGTCCTTCGGTGCCAAGAACACCGTTGCGCCCGCGCGGCGAGCACCGATGATCTTCATCTGGATGCCGCCGATCGGGCCGACCCGACCGGCGTCGTCGATCGTGCCCGTCCCAGCGATGAACTGCCCGCCGTTGATTTCGCCCGGGGTCAGTTTGTCGTAGATGCCAAGCGCGAACATCAGGCCAGCGCTCGGCCCGCCGACGTCGTCGAGCTCGATGCCGACCTTGAACGGCCAGCTATAGCCGATGTCCGGGGCGATGCCCACCTGGGCCACCTCGGGGTCGTCGTCGGCCGGGCGGGTTCCCACCGTGACGTCCCGGGTTGCGCCGCCGCGCAGGAGCGTGAGCGTGACCTGGTCGCCCGGCTTGTGCTTGCGAATCTCCGTCCTGACCTGAGCAGGTGTGGTAACCCGCACCCCGTCCACCGCCGTGATCTGATCGCCGGCGTGAATTTTCCCGCGAGCCGGCGAGTCGGCCGCGACGCTCGCGACAAGGACCGCCTGCTTGGTCGGCTTGACGTCGAGCTCGAGCAGGGCCGCAGCGGTCGCGTGCTCCTGGGAAAGCTCCATCTCCTCGGCGTTTTGCTGCTCGATCTCCTCAGGAGTCTGGTCATCGGGGTAGATCGTGTCCCGCGGAACGACCGCGACATCGTCCGCGAGCCAGCCGCGCAACGCTTCGAGCAGGCCGAGCTTGGTGTTGGCGCCGGTCACGGCGACCGTCGTGAGGTTGAGGTGCCCGCCGGTGGGATAGGTCCCCCGGCCGCTGATCGTGATCAGTTCCTTGCCACCCGCAGTGCCCAAGGTGTTCGTCGTCGGCCCCGGACTGAGCTCCGCGTACGGGACCGGGAGCAGGGCGGCAACCGCGACAAGGAGGACAAGCAGTCCACCCGCGACGGCCAGCGTCGCTGATCGACGGGACATAACCGCACCCTACGTGACTCCTCCCACCGCCGCTTAACGCCCGGTAGCTGCCCTCAGCCGCCCGACTTGCCCGACTTGCGGCGTGCTACCTGGCATAAAGCGGTCCGGCTCAGGCGGAGCCGACCCACTCGTCGGTGCCGTCAACGAAGCGCTGGTGTTTCCAGATCGGGACCGTCGCCTTGAGGTCGTCGATCAACCGTCGGCAGGCGTCGAAGGCCTCGGCCCGATGCGGGCAGGCCACCGCCACAACGACGGCCAGATCTCCGACGGCCAGCTCCCCCACGCGATGAACCGCGGCGATCGCGCGAACGGGAAAGTCGGCGGCGACCTTCTCGGCGACCGCCCGCAGCTGGACCAGCACGCTCGGATGAGCCGAGTAGCCGAGATCGGTCACCGTTTGACCGTGGTCGCGGTCGCGCACTGTTCCCACGAAGAGCACCACGCCGCCGGCTGCCGGGTCAGCGACCGCGGCAAGCACCTCGTCGACCGACAGGGGCTCGTCGCGGATCGCCAGCAGCCGGATGACGCGGCTAGCCCCGCGGCCACCGATCTCAGTTTCTTCTGTCGCGGAACCTGTCACGTTGCTCACCCGCCGTCCTCGCCCGCTCTGGTCTGCTTACTGAGGCCCTCAGCTGAGAAACCCAGGCTGCCGTGTTTCGTACAACCGGCGTCGCCGACCGGCACAGTCAGCCGTCCGACCGGCGCCGCTTGCGGGCCCGCCGGACGACCGCCGCGGTTCCCAGTATCGCGACCGTCGCCCCGGCGGCACCGATCGTCGCGTCCCGCCGGCCGAGCCGGCGCGACGCGATCGCATGCCGGCCCGCCGCCTGTTGGAGGAGCACGTGGAACGCCGTGAGGTTGTCATACATCGGCCGCCAGCCGGCGGCGCGCAGCCGGGTGGAGGGAATCACCCAGGGGTAGGTGACGTATTCGAGATCGCTCGCCGGTGCCGGGATCACGCCAAGCCGGTGGAGCCGTTCGGCCGTACCGAAGGCAACCGGCGCCGGCAGCTCGATCCGGCGCACGCCGGACAGGCGTTCCACGTCCTCCTGATGCAGCCAGCCCTCGCAGCCGACCGTGACGATGCCTTCGACCAAGCCGAGCGAGGCGTACTCGAGCGCCGACGCCAGGTCGTCGACATGGCAGAACTGCCACGCCGGCCGGGAGTCCCGTACGACGAGGAGCCGCGGCGCCTCGAAATGTCTCGTCAAGACGCTGTCCACGTCGGGGCCCACCACGACTGCCGGTCGGACGACGGTGATCGAGAGTCCTGGATGCGTGCGCGGAGCCCGCTCGGCCAACCGCTCGATCTCGAGCAAATCGCTGACCAGCGAGCCGTCCTCGGTTGCCCGCAGCGGTGCGTCCTCCTCGAGAGGTACCGGATTGTCCGCGTGGGCGCCATAGACCATGGCGCTCGTACAAAGCACAACCCGCTTAACCGCGGCGGCGGCCGCGGCGGTCAAGACGGTCTGCGTGCCGCGAACGTTGAGGGCGGTGCGCGCCTGCCGGTCGCTCCCCACGCTCGTGTCCACGGCGAGATGGACCACCGTATCGACCCCGCTGAAGCGCTCCGCGATCAGCGGGTCGCGCACGTCGAGCACACGCCAGGAGACTCCGGCGAGCTCGCTGCGGTGGTCGTCGATCGCGACCACCCTTCCTACGGCGCTGTTCGCCGCGAGTCTGGCAGCGAGGATACGGCCCAAGCCACTGGCGGCTCCGGTGACCGCAATGGTCGGCGCGCTCCGCCGGCGCCCGCCGGCCCGCGTCCGCCGAGTCCGGGTCTTGCCCGCCGCAGTGTCCAGCACAACCCTCCCTGCCCCGGCCTTCACTCAGCGCCCAACGCCGATCAGGCAAGCGTACGGAATACCCGACGCTGCGTCCTCGGTCGACACGTCGCGCTGCACCCCAGCGGGGCAGATCATCCAGCACGGCTTCCGGAAAAGCAGACCGCGGCTTACCTCGTTCAGCCCAGGGCGGACGGCCGGAACATTTGAGCGGTAGATCTAGTCGTTACGGTGGAGAGCATTGAGTCCTCACCCGGAGGCACCACCGCGCGACGCCGCGGACGACCAGGAGGGAGCGTCGTGAACGATCTCCCGCGCGATCCAGAGCGCGACCCGAACGACCCGGAGCAGCCAGACGACCCGGCGAATGATGCCGGCGGCGGATCGGGACCGCTGGACCCGATGGCCGCGCTGTTCGGCGCGATGGACCCGGGCCAGCTTGGCGCGATCTTCCAGCAACTAGGACGGGCGCTCTCGAGCGACCAGACCGGTCCGGTCAACTGGGAGCTCGCCCGCGACATGGCCCGGCAGACGGTCTCCGCCAAGGGTGACGCCTCAGTGTCCAACTCCGATCAGCGCGCCGTCGTCGACGCCGTGGAACTTGCCGACACCTGGTTGGACGCGGTGACCGCGATCCCCGCCGGGGTGAAGACGGCGCGCGCGTGGAGCCGGGCGGAATGGGTCGAGGGCACGCTGCCGACCTGGCGGAAGCTCGTCGAGCCGGTCGCGACCCGGGTCGCCGGTTCGATGGACCAGATGGTGCCAGCCGAGATGCGCCAGATGGCCGGGCCGTTGCTCGGCGTGATCCAGCGGATGGGCGGCGCAATGTTCGGCGGCCAGGTTGGACAGGCGATCGGTGAGCTCGCCACCGAAGTAGTGGGGTCGACCGACATCGGCCTGCCGCTTGGACCGGCCGGCACCGCCGCACTGCTGCCGGCCAATGTCGGCGCTTTCGGCGAAGGACTGGGAGTTCCCGCCGACCAGGTCCGCCTCTACTTGGCGCTTCGGGAGGCCGCGCACCATCGGCTCTTCGCTCACGTGCCATGGTTGCGCGCCCACCTGCTCGGCGCGGTTGAGGCCTACTCGCGTGGCATCAAGGTCGACACGAGCCGGCTCGAGGAAGCGGTCGGCCGGCTCGACCCATCGGACCCCGAGGCGATGCAGGCGGCACTGTCGGGCGGGATGTTCGAGATCGAGCAGACGCCCGAGCAACAGGCCGCGCTGGCCCGGCTCGAGACGACGCTTGCGCTCGTCGAGGGTTGGGTGGATGAGGTTGTAAGTGCGGCCGCCGAGCCACATTTGCCCTCGGCCGGGGCGCTGCGGGAGACCGTACGCCGCCGGCGCGCCGCCGGTGGTCCGGCGGAGCAAACCTTCGCGACACTGGTCGGGCTCGAGCTGCGCCCCCGCCGGCTGCGCGAGGCCGCGGCTTTGTGGCATTTGTATGGCGAGGGGCGCGGCAGAGATGCCCGCGACGCGCTGTGGGCGCACCCCGATCTGATGCCGACGGCCGACGACCTGGACAACCCGGCTGACTACGTTCGCCGGACCGACACCGATCTCACGGTCCCCGACATCGGTGATGGCGAGAACGACGCCCAGCGCTGATCTGGCTCAATCGGCTTCATCGGAGAGGTCGAGGTGGGCGGTGGCCGCGACGCCATCGAGGTAGCCGCGCGCCCGGTCGGTCTTCGGGTAGCGACTGAGCAGCCTCCAGAAGTCGGAGCCATGGCCGGGCACGACTAGATGCGCAAGCTCGTGCAGGAGCACGTAATCGACGACGTACTCCGGCATCCCGCGGAGCCGAGCCGACACGCGGATGGCCCGGTCCGATGGAGTACACGATCCCCAGCGGTGGCGCTGGTTGGGCACCCACCGCACGCTCGCCGGGTCGGCCATGCCGTCGAGGTAGCGCGCCGACAGCAGCTTCGCCCGCGCCAGCAGCGCATCGTCACTCGGACGCAGCCGCGACTCCTGACGCTCGAGACGGGCGACCATCGCCTCGACCCAGTGCCGCTCCTCCGCGCGGCTCATCCGGGCCGGAATAAGCACGACCGTACGATCGCCGTCGCGGTAGGCCGACACGGTGCGGCGCCGGCGCGCGCTCCGGCGCACCTCCACCCTCTGATCGGACCCCGAAGTCGGCCCATTGAGGCTGTCCAGCGGGGCGGCGACGGCCACCGACTCAGCCTCGGCAGACTCCGCTGCCGGATCTCCATCCGGCGCGCCGGCGCGTGAGCTGCCGGGCTCAGTGGGATTGACGGCCACGTCCGAAAGGTACAGGCCAAACGGGTGAAGAGCCGAGCATCTTTGTTTTCTCCACATCCGGGGGACGGCGTTAACGCAGGTCAGGCGTGCCGTACACCGACCGTTGAGCTGCTGTCCACAGCGTCGTAAACCGAGCTTCCACAGCGACACCCCAGCCGGTCCCCATCCCCTCCACACCGTTGTCCACAGCGCTGTGTTGACCCTGCCATCCCCCGTTTCCTAGCGTGCTCGTCACGGAGCCTCCGGGAAAACCGGTCGGGCGCCCGCAAGGGGAAGGCGTGCGCACGGCTGTGCGGCCTGGGGGCTTCGAATTGTCAAGGGCAGCCGGCGCGGCGTCCGCCGCAACCGTTTTTCCGTGCCGCGCCGGCCGGCCCGCCGTCACCGCCGACCGTCGGCGAGGCAGCCATCCGACCGCGACACCGGCCTCGCCGGCGCGCGCCGTTAGGTCAGCGCCCGTGGAAGACCGGCGGGCGCCGGTCTCGCTGTGCAGCGAGACCCTCCCTGAGGTCCTCGGTGGCCATCGTCACGGGCTGCGCGAGCGCCTCCCACTGGAGCGCCGCCTCGATACTGGCCGGTTGCCCCTCGGCCAGCGCCGCCTTGGTCAGCCGGGTCGCGATCGGCGCCTTGGCGGCGACCGACGCGGCGATGTCGAGAACCGAGCCGAGCAGTTCGGGGCCGTCGAAAGCTCGGTTAACCAAACCGGCCGCCGTCGCCTCGCTACCCGTGAGCGCTCGACCGGCCAGTAGCATCTCGCGAGCCAGACCAAGGCCGCCGAGCTGTGGCAGCAACCAGGTTGCCGCCATACCTGCATGCATTCCCAGCGTGGTGAACGGGGCCGAGAGTCTCGCATCCGTGGCGGCGTACCGTAGGTCGCAGGCGAGCGCCAGACATAGTCCCGCGCCGATTGCGGCGCCGTTGACAGCGGCGATCGACGGGACGGGAACCTCGCGGATCGCCAGCCACGCACGGTAGAACGGCAGCATCCGCGAGCGAAGGACGTCGACCGTTGCCTGCGGCTCCGAACCGAGCCACTCCATGTCCCCACCGGCGCAGAACGCACTGCCAGCCCCGGTGACGACCACGCAGCGCACCGCCGGATCGTCCCGCACCTTCGTGATGGCGTCGGTCCATGACTTGGTCATCCCCGGCGACATGGCGTTGCGCCGCTCCCGGTTGTCCAACACTACGAGGACCACTCCACCGGTACGGCGCTCCACTCGGAGATGCTCGTACTCCACGATCGACTCTTCCAGGACGTGCCTGTCGCTCATCTGCTGCTCCGATATCCGCCTCGGGTCGGCCGGGAGCGCGCTCCGGCCAAGCCGGGCCGCGTTCGGGGTCAATGTGCATCATGCCGCGGGACAGGATGGGTTTCCGTCACCGGATGAGGGGGAGTTACCTAACCGCTCGGCGGGGCGTACACCAAAGGAGGGCCGAGATGGCCGAGACATACACGGGCGAGGCGTATTGCGTGAAGTGCAAGGAGAAGCGCGATTTCACCGGTGAAGTCAAGGTAAGTGAGTCAGGACGCAGGATGGCACAGGGCACGTGTCCGGTCTGTGGCACAAAGCTAAACCGGATCCTCGGCAAGGCTTAGCCGGCTCAGACCGCCGGCCGTCAGCCGGCCCGCAGGCCAGCTTGGTCAGCCGCTCGCATTCAGCGGTGGCCGCGCCGACCGCGCCCTTCGCACCGCACCACTGCCCGTCGTCCACAGGTTGCCGTCCTCCTGTGGACGCTGGCGGATCCACAGCCCGCTCCTGTGGCATCGTCCCCTACGACCGACTCAGGTTGTTCGGCAAGGGGGCGGCATGGCATCAGCCGATGTCGCGGCGAGGCCAGCGCTGAAACCAGCACTTCGCCGGGTGTGGCGGGACGGGTCAACCCTCCAGATCGGGGTGGATCCGGCGCGGGCGCTTGTCGTCGGCGATCTCGACGAGGGGCTCGCTCAGTGGCTCGAATCGCTCGATGGCACCCGCGAGCGCGCAGATGCCGTCGACTCGGCGGCTGACTTCGGCGCAGAGCCAGCGGCCGCGGGTCGCCTGCTCGACCTGCTGACAGGTGCCGGTGTGATCGAGGATTGTGCAGCGGACCGGGCGGCGCTGCGGGAACTCAGCCCGCTCGAGCGGGAGCGGCTCGGCCCCGACGTCGCGGCCTTGTCCCTTCGTGGCGGGACGGCCGACGGCGGCGCTACCGCGCTTGCCCGGCGCCGGACCCGTGCGGTGACAGTGCATGGCGCGGGTCGGGTAGGCGCGTCCATCGCGGTCCTCCTGGCCGCCGCCGGCATCAGATATGTCAAGGTCAAGGACCCCATCCTCGCTCGACCTGCAGATCTCGCCCCAGCCGGGATCATCTTCGACCAGGTCGACCGGCGCCGGGACAGCGGTGCCCAGCGAGCCGCCCAGCGCGCGGCGCCGGGTGTCACCCCGGCGCTGCCAACCGGTCAGCCGCACCCGCATCTCGCCATCGTCAGCCCGGCCGGGCCGGTCGATCGCAGCACCAGTGACCGGCTGGTCGAGTCCGGCACTCCCCATCTCTATGCAGGCGTACGGGAACTCACCGGAGTGATCGGTCCGCTCGTTGTGCCCGGGCGCTCCTCCTGCCTTCGGTGCCACGATCTCCATCGCACCGACCGCGACCCCGGCTGGCCGCGGGTGGCAGCTCAGCTCGCCGCCATCGAACGCGGCCGCCAGGCAGCACGCGCACCCGCGCCGTGCGATGTCGTCCTCGCAACACTCGTCGCGTCGTATGCGACGATGCACGCGCTCGAGTTCCTGGACGGCCGGCTCCCGCCGAGCGTGGACGGAACGCTGGAGATCGACAGCCCGTCTGGGAGCGTCCGCCGGCGGTCATGGTCAGCACACCCGGCGTGCCCATGTGATGCAGATGTGACCGGAGTGACGAAACGTCCCGCTTACCCGTCAGGGACAATGCAAGGGTGAGTGACCTCCCGCGCAAGGCGGTCATCCGGACGGCGAAGCTCGCCACGCTTCCGCTCGGCATGGCCGGCCGCGCAACCATCGGCATCGGGCGGCGGCTCGGCGGACAGTCCGCCGAACTGGTCGCGGCCGAGCTCCAACAGCGGACGGCGGACCAGGTCTTCCGCGTCCTGGGGGAGCTCAAGGGTGGGGCGATGAAGTTCGGCCAAGCCCTGTCGATCTTCGAGGCGGCGCTGCCAGAGAACTTGGTGAGCCCATACCGAGCCACGCTCACCCGGCTGCAAGAGGCCGCTCCGCCGTTGCCGGCGGCGGCCGTCCATCGGGTGCTCGCCGAGTCGTTCGGCCCCGAGTGGCGCGGGCGTTTCGCGGAATTCAACGACCGAGCGGCGGCTGCCGCCTCGATCGGACAGGTGCATCGGGCGGTGTGGCACGACGGGCGCCAAGTCGCCGTGAAGATCCAATACCCCGGAGCCGGGGCTGCACTGCTCGGCGACCTCGCCCAGATCGCCCGGCTCGGTCGGGTGTTCGGCGCGTTCATGCCAGGCCTCGATACCAAGCCGCTGCTCGCCGAGCTTCGGGACCGGGTGGCGGAGGAGCTCGACTACGTCCTGGAGGGATCGGCCCAACAGACCTTCGCCGAGGCATTCGACGGCGACCCGGACATCGTCGTACCCAAGGTGGTCGCGTCCTCTAGTCGCGCACTGGTCACCGAGTGGATCGACGGCACCCCACTGTCGCGGATCATCAAAGACGGCGACCAGGAAGCCAGGGATCGAGCCGGCTTGCTCTACGTCCGATTCCTGTTCTCGGGTCCGGCTCGGGCCGGAATCTTGCACGCCGATCCGCACCCCGGCAACTTCCGACTGCTTCCCGACGGCCGGCTTGGTGTGCTGGACTTCGGCGCGGTGAATCGGCTGCCTGGCGGGCTGCCCGAACCCATTGGGCGCCTGCTCAGAGTCGGGCTGAGTGGCGACGCCGACGGACTCCTCGAAGGCCTGCGGGCCGAGGGATTCGTCCGAAACAGCGTCCGCGTCGACGCCGACGCGCTGCTCGCTTACTTGCTGCCGTTCGTCGAGCCGATCACGGCCGACGAGTTTCAGTTCAACCGGGGTTGGCTCCGCCGCCAGGCGGCCCGGGTGGCCGACCCTCGCTCGCCGGCCTATGTCACCGGCCTGCAGCTCAACCTGCCTCCGTCCTACCTGCTCATCCACCGCGTCTGGATGGGTGGGGTCGGCGTCTTGTGCCAGCTCGAGGCACGGGGGAGGTGGCGCGGCGAGCTCGAGCGTTGGCTCCCTGGCCTTGGACAACCGACGACGTCTTGATCGCTTCGCTGCAACGCCTCGCGGCGTAGCCCGCCTCGGCCGTGTCTAGCAAGAGTGCGACGGTGTGCCCGGGCGCTTGACCGGGGAGAAGCCCCGGCGCGGGTAGGTGCCGGGGCTTCTCATTCGCGGTCACCGGCCAGCGACCGCAGCGTGCGGCCGTCGTCGTCCCGGCGAGTCCGGTAATGCCGGGCCGAACCTGGCCGTCAGTCGTATGCGATGGCCGCGGCGAGCGCGCGCTTAGCAGCCAGCCGCGCCCTGTCAGCCTTGCGGGCGGCCTTGCGGATCAGCAGCAGTCCGCGGGCCATGTTCTCGGCGGCCGCCTCATCCTGGAGCGCGCGTATGTGCGCGCGGGCTAGGTCTTCTTGGATGAGATACATCTTCGGGCTCCTTGATTCGAAGTCTGTAAGCGACGCCGTGGCGTGCACCCCACGGCCCGCTGGTTCGTTGCGGTCAGGCATCGTGACCTTCTGGACTAGGTCGGGGACTTGAGTCCTTGATGGTTTGGTCATGCGGCAATCTCGGTCTTGCGGGGACGTCCCCGGGGCCGCTTGCGCGGCACGACCACGCCCTGGACGAACAGCTCGCCACCCCAGACACCCCAGGGCTCACGCCGGGCGAGAGCACCGGCAAGGCACTGGATACGCACCGGGCAGGTCCGGCAGAGGGCCTTCGCAAACTCGACGTCCTCAGGCTTCTCCGCGAAGAACAGCTCGGGGTCGTAGATCCGGCATGGAAGCTCTCCGTTTTGGCTGTCGAGGTCTTCGACAAGCACCAACTGCACCGAGGTCACCTCCTTGTGATCTCGTTTCGCTCGGATAACGTTTCGCTCGGATAAACGGAAGGGCCGCGGATCCCGGTTTGGGTTCCGCGGCCCTGGAGGTGCCGGATCTAGTGTCGTCTAGACCGGTGGACTCCAGGTGCGGACCGGGATGGCGCCGAAGGCGGCGCCCGTGGCCTGCTGCTTCTCGACGGTCGGAAGGATGGAAACGACGTAGCGCTCACACGCGTTAGCGGCTGTGCCGGCGACCGACGGGCCAGCCAAAGACCCGACGATGGACATACGGGTCCCCTTGACCGGCCCGAAGGCGGGCGCAAGGGTCCTCCGAAGCGGACGGATCCAGCAGCGGGCGTCGTCGGACACCGGGGCGGCAACAGGCAGGACGGCCGCCGACGTCACGGGGTAAGTGCTCTCCACCGGGGCCACCTCCTGTCTGCTTCTCGATCTTGGCGCCCGGACCGCCGACGGTCCAGGAACCCCGGCGCTGTTGGGGCGCGCGCGTGCGCGCACCCGCGAGACAAAACGCTAAGGCCGCAGGGGGAGTGTGCGCAAACCATTTACGGCAACGGTTACCGAACCGACGCCCGAGCCCCGCTGGGGCACCCTCCGGCTAACGATCCTTGCTCGCTAGGCTCCGGACGCCGGCTTCGCCTCATCCGCCTTGCGCCGCTCCTTTCGTACATAGAGCAGTTCATAGGCGGCTCGCGCATCCTGCGCCTCTCGCTGTCGTTCCCGTATATGTACGCGGGCGAGATCTTCGTTTATGAGATACATCCTCTTACTCCTTGCTGGAAGGGGTTGTGTGACCATCTCGGAGCATCGAGTGGGGACGGTGCTGCCGTCGAAGCTCGTACGAAGGCAGGAGCTCCGTCACGCAGCTGCCCGGACGCTGGCCTGACTGACATAGTTGCGGCCGGTTTCGAGAAGCACGTACGTGCCGCAGTAGCACTCGATCTCGAGCGCGATGCCGGTCTCGGAATTGCCGAGCGACCGGATCCGGCGACTTCCGACCAGGACGTCTGAGCCGTGGCGTGGGCAGGTAATGGAGAACATCATGGTCCCTCTTCCGGTTCGATGGCTCACACATAAGACCGGGCGACGCCCCGGAAGTCATCGGTACGGAGCTACTGGTGCCAGGACGCTAGTGGTAGGTCGCCGCCGTCCTTGGAGTAGTGCAGATCGCCAGGACATCTGAGCCGTAACGATCAAGCTTGACCTGTCCTACTCCCGGGATAGCGGCAAGCTCGCGCTCACTCCCTGGCCGTACCTCAGCGATCGCCACCAATGTCGCGTCTGTGAAGACGCAATATGCAGGTATTCTGGCCGCCGTCGCCTGCTCGAGCCGCCAGGAGCGCAGCCGCTCGTAGAGCTCCTCGTCGTAGGTTGCCGGGCACGTCGCACACCGACCGACCTTGCGTTCCGCGGCGTCGTGCAACGGCTTAGCACAATCCCGGCATCCGGCGGCCGTCCGGCGACCCGATGCCGCGACGCCTCTGGCCCTGCTGGACAGGCTCGACGTCGGCGCACCAGACGCGCGCAGACCGTACAAGAACCTGGACGGCCGGCGCGCGCCTCGAGAGCCTGGCGCGCGGGCGCTGGCCCACGACAAGGTCAGGTGCAGGCGGGCCCGCGTTACGCCGACATAGAGGAGGCGCCGCTCCTCTTCGATCGCTGCCGCGGTTGTTGCGTAGCCGATCGGAACAAGTCCCTCGGCCAGGCCGGCCAGGAAGACGGCGTCCCACTCGAGCCCTTTGGCCGCATGCAGCGACGCCAGAGTGACGCCATCGGCGACGGGTGCGTGTTGCGCGGCCGCGCGCTGCTCGAGCTCGGCCGACATGTTAGCCAGCGTTGCGGCCGGGTTCGCTGCGGAGAACTCCTCGGCGAGATGTACGAGCGCGGCGATGGACTCCCATCGCTCCCTGGTAGCTCCCGTGCCGACGGGGGGCTCCGGCCGCCAACCGAGCGTGGCCACGATCGCTTGCACCTGCTCCGCAAGGTCACGGGCGCCATCCTCCAGCGCGGCGTCGGCGGCCGTACCGTCCGGCCGAGCCTCGTTGGCCGCTGCAGCATCACTGCGGGCGGCCGCGCGCAGCAGCAGCATCGCCTCACGTACCTCGCGCCGCTCGAAGAACCGTTCCGCACCGCGCACCACGTAAGGAATGCGCGCATCGCTCAGCGCCTGTTCATACGCCCCAGACTGTGCATTCGTCCGGTAAAGCACTGCGATCTGGTGTGGCGACACCCCGCTCGCGATCAGCTTGGCGACTCGACCCGCCAAGTCCTCCGCCTCGGCCAGCTCGTCGGAGTACTCGACGATCTCCGGCTCGGGTCCCGCCACGCGCTCCGCCAGGAGGTCGACGCGCCGCGGACCAACCACGGCCGCCGACCGTCTGATCAGCTCGTTGGCGAGGCGGACGACCTGCGGCGTGGATCGGTAGTCGCGGACGAGATGTATGACGGCCGCGTCCGGATATGTCGACTGGAAGCGGAGCAGGTAGTCGGAGGTCGCGCCGGCAAACGAGTAGATGGTCTGGTTCGGGTCGCCAACGACGCAGAGACTGCGCCGGTCACCGAGCCACAAAGTCAGCAGCCGATGCTGCAGTGGGGAGACGTCTTGGAACTCGTCCACGACGAAGTGCTGATACTGCCCGCGAACCTGATCTCTGATCTCGGCCGAGTCCTCCAGGATCCCCACGGTTAGGAGCAGCACATCCTCGAAGTCGATGAAGCCCCGTCTCGACTTCACCTCTTCATAAGCCTCGTAGATTCGTGCGACGGTGGAATGGTCGACACCGGCCGGTGGCAGCCTGGTCGCCTTAGCTGCTGATCCGGCATAGTCGTCCGGCACAGTCTGGGTTACCTTCGCCCACTCGATCTCCGCGGCGAGGTCGCGTACGGCTGCGCGGTCGGCGCTGACGTGGCAGCGCGCCGCGGCCTCGCCCACCAGCGGCGCCTTGCTTTCCGCGATGCGCGGCTGCCGGCCACCGATCGCCTTCGGCCAAAAATACTGCAGCTGGCGGAGCGCCGCGGAGTGGAAAGTTCGGGCCTGGACGCCCTCGACGCCTAGGCGGCGCAGCCGGTCCCGCATCTCGCCCGCGGCTCTGGTCGTGAACGTGACGGCCAGGACGTGGTGCGGCTGCTGCCGGCCGATCCGGCAGGCATAGGCGATCCGATGAGTGATCGCTCGGGTCTTGCCCGTCCCCGCACCGGCGAGCACACACACCGGACCATCGAGCGCGGTGGCAACCGCACGCTGTTCGGGATCAAGCGCCTCCAGCATCTCCTCCGGCGTCACACGAGAAACGTAGCCAAGAACGCCGACAGTGCCCTGCATCTCCACAAAGTCAGCGCTGATCGCCTAGCCCACCAGCCTTACCAATTGGTTCATTCGTCTAGGATCTCGCCGCCGTACCAGCCCTCGATCAGGCGGCGAGCGATCGAGACCGAAGGCGGCAACCCGAGCGAGCCCGCGGAGATTTCGGAGACGAGCACGTCTCTTGTGAACCACCGGGCTTCGGCAAGTTCATCCTCCAAGACGATCTCGGTCGTGACCGCCCGCCCATAGAAGCCGAGCATGAGGCTGGACGGGAACGGCCATGGCTGACTGGCAAAATAGCGCACCTCGCCGACCTCGACGCCGGCCTCCTCGCGCACTTCGCGGGCAACCGCCTGCTCCGCGGATTCCCCTGGCTCGACGAAGCCTGCGAGAGTCGAGAACCGGCGGGCCGGCCAGCTGTGCTGTCTACCCAGGAGAGCTCGGTCCTCGGTGTCCGTGATAAGCATGATCACTGCCGGATCGGTTCGGGGGAAATGCTCGCTGCCATCGCCCGGACAACGCCGTATATGTCCGCCGGCAGCGACGACCGTGCGGGCGCCGCACCGAGCACAATGCGTGTGCGTGCCGTGCCAATTATCGAGTGCAACCGCGTGTACGAACAGACCGACGTCCCGATCGGAGAGCAGCGCACCGACGGTACGCAGGTTGGCCGATCGCTGACCCGGCCCCGCCGCGAAGGCCTCCGCCACGGCGAAATACGCGCGCCCGTCCCCATCGAGCCCAAGCAAGAACCGCTCGCCCGTGCCGTTGGCTGGGATGCCAAACACCAGCTCCGGAGGATCGCCCGCGACGAGCGTCTCTCCCTCGTGTACTCGAAGGACCCGGGTCTCCTCGTCTGCCCAGAGAGCGGCGACCGCCCGGTCGTCCATGCGAAGCCGGGAGGCCCGGTCGACGGTCCCGCGCGCCAGCGCCAGGTTGGCGGGCGGCAACAGGACCATGGCGGCCACTCTTACATATCCGAACCGCCTCGCCGGAATTGCGCCCTTGACGTTGGCCTCACCCGCCGCGCGGGCCGTTGGCGGCGCTATAGCCAGCCGCGCCGAACAGCGTTGATCGCCGCCTGAAACCTCGTCTTCGCCCCGAGTGTCGTCATCAACCGGCTGAGGCGACGTTGTACCGTCCGCTCGCCGATCCCGAGCGCCCGAGCGATCGCCCGATCCTTCAGCCCCCGTTGGAGCAGCTGCAGGAGCTCTGACTCCTCGGAGGTCGGCGACCGGGACGCGGGCAGCGCCGAGCGGGTACGCACCGTCTCGCCACGGCTGCCGCCGTCCGGATCGGCGAGGCGAGCCGAGCGGATGCGGCCCGCCGACGGCCCTTCCAGACGCGGACGGGCTATCCCGGCTTGGCCCGTCGATCGGGCTAGCTTGGCCTCGGCGGCCAGCCGCCGGACCTGATCACCTGCGGAAGCGGTTGGTTGTCTGACGAGTCCGGCCACCTGCGTCCCTTCCCGTCTGGGGAACCCGAGTGGCCAGGAGAGCCCCTGAGCCCCGGGATGGTCGAGCGCGGCACCTCGCACTGCCAAGCACCTGCCCTAGCTTCTCCACGTAGGGCATGTGCCCGTGGTTCACAGCGGCGCACGTGTTCAGCTCCCAGCCAGGATGGCCTCCAGCTCAACACGGCCGGGCAGCGACCGCGGACGCACCGTCTGACCTGAGCGGACATAGACGAATGCGGCGCTTACCCGGTCGATCGACAAGCCATGCATTTCCGACCACGCGAGCCGATAGATCGCCAGCTGGAGCGGATCGGCGCTCTGCGCCCGGTTGGTCTTCCAGTCCACGACCTCGAAACCGCCGTCTGCGGTCTCATACACCGCGTCGATCCGCCCCCTAATCACATGGCCGGCGATCATCAGCTGGAACGGCGCTTCCAGCGCATACGGCACCCGGTCGGCGTACGCCGACTTCTCGAAGCTGCTCTGCAATCCTGCAAGATCCAACTCATCCGCGATCTCCGCGTCGGCGGCGCCGGGCAGGTCGTTGTCGACGAGCAGCGGCTGCTGTCCGAACCGGGACTCCACCCATGCGTGGAACCGAGTGCCCTGTCGAGCCGCTGGGTCCGGCTTGCGGGGGAGCGGGCGGACGAGCTCGCGAGCGAAGGCGTCGGCGTCGTCGGCCAGCCGCATGAGCTGCGAGGCCGAGAGCGTCGTCGGCAGCGACACGTCGCGGTCCCGCCGGCGCAGCCGCCTCGCCTCGGTGAGAAGCATGTCGATGTCGCGGTCCCAGGCAGCGACCAGCGCAGCTTCGGACGGCGTGAGCTCCGGGTCCCGAGGACCGCGGCTACTGTGATGCCCGCCTGCCACCGCCGTGAGGCTGCCCGGCCCGAGCAATGACAACTGCTCATATCGGCCATCGCGGCGGTCAGCGCCGAGCATGTCGAGCACCTGATCCGCCGCGGCGCGCCGCAGGTCGAGTGCCACCGGGTCGAGGGCCGCCGGCCAGGCCGCCTCGGCGGCCGCTCCGAGATAGGGATTCTCCGCTTCGGCGGGCTGCTCGACCCACCGGACGATCTCGCCGCCGCCGTTCCGGCACTGCGCTGCCAGCGTCTCGAGATAGGGGGACGGTCCGCGCGGCTTCTTCTGCGCCGGCCCCCACCAATGGCTGCTCGCGATGAGCAGATGCCGCGGGCGGGTTACCGCAACATAGCCGAGCCGCAGCTCCTCCAGGTCGTCGAGCTCGCGACACACGCGGTCGAAGGTCTCAAGTCCTTGCGTGCTCCACTCGGCGACCTCGGGGAGCGATGCACAGTCGCCGCGCAGCCCGAATGGCAACACCTTCCCGCTGCGCGTCCAGCGGGTCCGGCCGCGACCGGCCGGGAAGACGCTCGCGGTGAGGTCGGGTAGCAGGACGACGTCCCACTCCAGGCCCTTGGCCCGGTGGACAGTCAGCAGCTTTACCGACTCAGCGCCGCTGGGCGCTGCGCCGTCCAGCCCGCGTTCGTACTCGTCCGCGGCCTGGAGGTAGGCGAGGAAGGCACCCAGCGACGCGTCGTCCTCGAGATCGCGAAACTGCGCGGCGACGTCGAGGAAGGCGGCGAGCGACTCGCGCCGACGCGCCGCGCGAGCTTGCGGACTCGCGCCGAGCTCGACGTCGAGCCCGATCACCGTCACCACCTGGTGAAGCAATTCAAGCAGCGGCTCGCCGAGGTGCCTGCGCAGCTCGCGGATCTCGGCGGCGAGCGCTCCGAATCGGGCAAGCGCCTCCGCCGAGTAGCCAAAACGACCCGGTGACACGAGGGCGTCGGCGAGCGACACAACCTCGGCCGGGTCGATTCCGCCGACCGCCTCCTCCAGGATGGCGTCCGGATCGGGCACCTCCGGCGCGTCGCCGGAGGCCGGGACTAGATCACTGCGCCGGGGGTCCGGTACGTACACGAGCTGGCCGGCCCGCCGACCGAGCAGGGCCAGGTCACGCGGTCCGATCCGCCACCGCGGGCCGGCGAGGAGCCGGACCAGCGCGGCGTTGCTTGTCGGGTCGTCCAGCACGCGGAGGGTGGCGACGACGTCGGCGACCTCGGGAAGCGCGAGCAACCCGCCGAGCCCGACGACTTCGACCGGGATGTCACGCTGGGTCAGCTCGGTGTGGATGGCTGCGAAATCGCTGGTGACCCGGACCAGGATCGCGACTTGAGCGGCTGGGGTGCCGGCCTCGAGCGCCGCCTTGACCTGCGCACCGAGCCAGGCGATCTCCTCCGCGTACGTCTCGTGCAACGCACACCGGATCCAGCCCTGCCCCCTACGGTCGCGCGCGACCCGAAGCTCGCCGACTCCTTCATGAGCCTTGCGGAGCGGACCAGACAGCGAGTTGGCGGCCGTCAGGATGCGCTCACCGCTGCGGCGGTTCTCGATCAGCGCATAACGGTGTGCGGGACCGCCGTGCCGCCGCGGAAAGTGGCTCGGGAACTCCTCGAGGTTGGCGACCGAAGCACCCCGCCAGCCGTAGATCGCTTGGCAGGGGTCGCCGACTGCGGTTACCGGATGACCGTCACGGAACAGTCCCGCCAGCATCCTGCGCTGCGCCACGGATGTGTCTTGATATTCGTCGAGCAGAACGATGTGGAACCTGTCCCGCTCGGCGGTGCCGACCTCCGGGCGCTGCTCGGCGAGCGTCGCGGCGAGCGCCATCTGGTCGGAGAAGTCCACAACCGCCCGCTCCCGCTTGGCCCGACGGTAGTCATCGACGAGTGCGGCTAGCTCATGCCGCCTGGCGATCGAGTTCAACGCGGCTACCAGGCCGTTGGTCAGCTTCGCCGACGACTCGATCTCCAACCTGGTCGTTTTGTCGTAGTCGCGCAGCTCGTCCGTGCCGACGAGGTGCTCGGACAGCTCGGCGTCGAGTGCGACCAGGTCGTCGACGATGTCCGACACCCGCCCGGTCAGCGCCGAGAACGGGCCGGTCGCCTGTCTGATCACCCTGGTGGCGAGCTGGTAACGGGTCGCGTCCGCGAGTAGCCGAGCGTCTGGCTCTACGCCGATGCGCAGCCCGTGCTCGCTGATCAGCCGCCCCGCGTAGGCGTGATAGGTCGAGACCGTCGGCTCCCCGGCGTTCTCGTCGGGCATCAACGGGTACGGCCCCTGCAAAGTCTGGGAAATCGGTGGCCACCGCAGCCGGGCAAGCACTGTCCTGATCCGGTGGGCCAGCTCCCCCGCCGCCTTCTTGGTGAACGTCAAACCCAGCACCTGGTCGGGTGCAACCTGGCCGGTTGCCACCAGCCAGACCACTCGCGCGGCCATCACGGTGGTCTTGCCTGAGCCCGCTCCGGCCAGAACGACGGCCGGCTCGGCCGGCGCGCTGATGGCGGCGAACTGCTCGGGCGTGAATGGGACCTCAAGGAGTTGGGACAGGTCGCCGGCCGCGAGCAGAGGCGCCGTGATGTCCGCCGTCCGGTGACCTACCGACTCCATCGCTACTCCACCACCTGCCGGCCCTCCGGCTGGGCCGGGCATGACCCACGGAACTCACACCAGCCGCAGTTCTTGCCGAGCCGAGCCGGAAACCGCTCGGCCCGCACCAGTCGCTCCGCATGCAGCAGCGCCTCCTCGACCCAGGTCGGCCCCTCGCCGGTCGGCTCGACCGGACCCTGCCGCTGGACCTTCGGGCCGCCAGGGTTGCGCGGGTTGTCCACTCGCAGGTGTACGAGCTCCGCACCGCCGACGCCGCGCCCCTCGCCGGGCCGGCCAAGCTGGGTGAGCACATCTTCGGTCGGCCCGAATGGGCCGCTGACCATCACTGATGCGTCGGCTCCCGGTCCCCCGGGGTCAGCGGCCTGCATAGTGCCGAGGGAGGCGAGGCCGCCGGCCGCCGAGACCAGTTGGTAAACGCCGAGCTGCAGGTTGCGCTCGACATCCTGCTGCGACGCCGGGTTCTTGCCGGTCTTGAAATCCACGACCCATGCGTTCCCGTCATCGTCGACCTCGACGCGGTCCATTCGGCCGGTCAGGCGGACCTCGACGCCGCCGCCGACGGCGGGCCTCCCGTCTGTCCGACCGGCCGCCCCGCCGGCGTGCACGGTGACGTCGAAGGGATGCTCGGTCGCGGCCGGTGTGCGGCCGCGGCCCGCGGAATGCCAATTGAGGAAGCGCAGGACCGCGCGGCGCGCCTCCTCGCGCTGCTGCACGGACTGCCAACGCGCCTCGAACGCAAGCTGGCCCCAGACCCGGTCAAGCCGCTCGAGCAAGACGTTCGCGTCGGCTTGCGTGACCCCGTCGGCGACCTCCTTGGCCAGCGCGTGGACGACGCTACCGAATCCGAGTGCGGTGGAGCGGGCGGTGTCCGCGCGGACCTCTCGCTGGAGGAACCAGCGCCGTGGGCAGTCGCGCAGCCCATCGACCGCACTTGGCGACAGCCGCACCGGCTCATCGGCATCCCGCACCGGGGTGGCGGACTCGGTCAGCGCCGCAAGCCCCCACCACCGGTCCGGGTGGGCGGCCGGGACCAGCGCCGCGCCCTCGTCGTCGGTGGCCGATGCCAATGCTGCGAGCCGCCGTGCGGCCGCCATCCGTACCCCCACCGAGACCGACGGGTCGACAGCGGCGGCGCGCAGGTCGGCGACCAGCCCGGCAAGGGTCATTGGCCGCGCCGGCCGCATGTCGACCCGGACTGGCTCAACGCCTAGCTCGTCGAGGAAGCGAGACGGCTGCTCGCCGTCGTCCTGCGGGGACCGGACCGCGGTCACGACCAGGCGCTGCTTGGCGCGGGTGACCGCCACATAGAACAGCCGCCGCTCCTCGGCGAGCAGCATCGGCAGGCTCGGCGGTGGCTGCAGCCCATCGGGACCGATCCGGTCGGCCTGTAGCAAGGAGCCCCGCCGGCGCAGGTCGGGCCAGACCTCCTCCTGTACGCCGGTCACGACCACGAGCCGCCACTCAAGACCCTTGGCACGGTGGGCCGTGAGAAGGCGTACTCCCTCGCCGCGCACACCGGTTTCGGCAAGTGTCTCCGCCGGGATCTGCTGCGCCTCAACCTCCGCGAGGAAGCTGAGGGAGCTGCGGTGGCCCCCACGCTCTTCGGCCCGGGCCGCCGCGTGGAAGAGCGCGCAGAGCGCATCGAGGTCGCGGTCTGCGCGCCGGCCGGCTGCGCCGCCACGCTCCACCTGACGCAGCAGGCGGCGCGGCCAGGAGGTGCTGGACCACAGCGTCCACAGCGCCTGCTCGGTGGAGCCGGTCGCGGTCAGGGTCTCGCGGGCGTTGCGGAGCAATCCGCCGAGCTGGACGGCCGGCCGGGCGACCGCATCATCGAGTGCCACTAGATTCTCAGGGGCGGTGACGGCTTCCCTGATCAGCTCGGCAGAGGATCGGACCTCGGACAGCGAGCCGCCCTCCGCCGCGACCGCTGCTCTCTCCTGCGCCCGCAGCGCCCGGCCGAGCCGGCGCAGGTTGGCCGCGTCGGCTCCCCCGAGCGGCGAGAGCAGAAGCCCCGCCGCCGCTTCTGCGGTGAGGGCCCTGGGGTCGGCGATGCAGCGCAGCGCGAGCAGCAACGGCGCCACCGCGGGCTCGGAAGGCAGCGGCAGCTCGTCGCCGGCGACCTCAAGGGGCACGCCGGCGGCGCCAAGCACCCGTCTGGTGACAGCGATCGAGCGGCGCCCGGACCGGACGAGCACGGCCATCTCCGACCAGGAGATGGCGTCTTCGAGGTGCGCCCGGCGGAGCAGGTCGGCGACGGCCTCGAGCTCGGCGCCAAGCGAGGGAAACGTATAGACCTCGACGGCGTCGGCGAAGCTTGCCCGGGGCTCGGTTCTCGGCCCGTGGCCGGGCCGAAGGCCGCGATGGTCGCGTACGGAATCGGCGGGAAGACCGGGGAGTGGCAGTCGGGTCGCCACGCGGCGCGACGCGGCGAGGACTCGGGGGCCGAGCCGGCGGGACACCCGCAGGGCCCGCACGGGCGCGGGCCGCCCGGCGCGAGTCAGAAACGACTGCGGGAAGTCGAGGATGCCACGCAAATCGGCACCGCGGAACGCGTAGATCGACTGGTCGGGATCTCCGAAGACCACGAGGTCATGGCCGTCGCCCGCGATCGCCTTGAGCAACCGTACCTGGGCGGGATCGGTGTCCTGATACTCGTCGACGAAAACGACCGGGAAGCATTCCCGCAGATCGGCCTTGACCGGCGCGGACTCGGCGAGCAGGACCGCGCGGTGGACCAACTCGGCATAATCGATCGCACCCTGGCTGTCGAGGACATCCAGATACTCCTCGACGAACGTGGCGAGCGCGCGCCATGTCTCAGCGCCGCTCGTTTCGGCTGTTTCGGAGGTCTCGCCGGCATCGCCGACCGGGCGTTGTTTCCCCAGCCGCGGCAAATCCGCCGGATCCAGCGCCAGGCCTCGGCTGCGAGCGATCACGTCGCGTACCTCGGCCGCCAGCCCCCGGGTACCAAGGCTGGCGCGCAAGCTCCCGGGCCAGTCGACGCGGCCAGACTCCATGCTGCCGGTCAGCAGGTCGCGGACGATCACCTCCTGCTCGGGTCCGGACAGCAGCCGCAGGGGATGCAAGAAGGCGTCGGCGGACTGGTACTGGCGGACCAGCCCGTAGCAGAACGAGTGAAACGTCGACGCCGCCGGGCCGATCGTAGTCGCGCCGAGCCGTGTGGTGATCCGCTCCCGCAGCTCCGCGGCCGCCTTGCGGCTGAAGGTCAGCACGAGGATCGAGCCCGGCGCCACGCCGTCCCTGACGATACGATCGGCCACCGCCTCGACCAGCGTCGTGGTCTTGCCCGTTCCCGGGCCGGCAAGTACGAGCAACGGACCGCCACGGTGGTCGACGACCGCCCGCTGGTGCGGGTCCAGCAATGGCGCGCTCACGGGTAGAACCGGGCGTCGCACCAGCCGATAGCCAGCCGCCATGGTTACCCACCCCCTCGCACGGATCTTCGTCGCGAACCCGGGCGACGACCCACCGGGTCGTCCCGCCAAGGCACCGGAGACAATCCCGGATTGCCCGATGCCCGCCCTGCCGAGCATCGGCCCGCCCGCCCCAACGTGCTGCTTCGGGAGCGGCCGGCAGGAGCAATGAGACCACGACGGTAGGACAGTTCCCAGTCCTTCCCGTCCAACGACACGACGCGGTCCATCCGCAGCGTCGGACGGTCGGGCTCCTGGCCCATGGAAAGCGGGCAGGCACGGCTCATCACTGCTTACGGATCGGGGAAAGCCGAGCAGACCGGGCAGGAAGGCGCGCTTGGCTACCTAAGCTCCTCAGGTATGACCGCCAACGTGCTGGTCGTCGACGACGACCCGACGGTGGCCGAGGTGGTGGTCGGCTACCTCCGCCGCGCCGGCATGGAGATCGGCCATGCAGCGGACGGTCCGACCGCGCTCGCGATGGCTCGGGCGCGGGTGCCAGACCTCGCCGTACTCGATCTCATGCTCCCGGGTCTGGACGGCCTCGAGGTCTGCCGCCGCTTGCGGGAGCTGGGCCCGGTTGCCATCATCATGCTCACCGCCCTCGGCGCCGAGAGCGACCGAGTGGTGGGTCTGGAGGTCGGCGCGGACGACTACGTGACCAAGCCGTTCAGCCCCCGTGAACTCGTACTCCGGGTAGAAGCCGTCCTGCGACGTACCCGCGGTATGGCCGATCCGGCAGCGACCGGGCCGAGGCTTCGGCGGGCCGGAGACATCGAGGTCGACGTTGTCGCCCACCGCGCCGAGCGGGCTGGCGAGCCGCTGCAGCTCACTGGTCGCGAGTTCGACCTTCTCGCGTTCTTTCTCGCCAACCCCGGTCAAGCGTTCACCAGGGCCGAGCTGCTGGAGAAGGTGTGGGGCTGGTCGTTCGGCGACCAGTCGACGGTCACCGTGCACGTACGCCGGCTCCGCGAGAAGATCGAGCCGGACCCGGCCAACCCGACACTGCTCGCCACCGTTTGGGGAATCGGCTACCGCTTCGACCCGCCGCCGGACGAGCCTCTGGCCGACCAAAGGCCGGCCACTGCTGATGGCACCGCAACGAGATCGGGCGAGTAGGGATGCCAGCAGTAGTTGCCCAGGTCCTGGCCACCAGCGATGCCAAACTCGGCGGCCAGATCAGTAGGTCAGGATGAGTGACAACGTTCAGGTCGTCCTGATCACGGCTGGCGCTGCGGGCGGCGTCGGCATCGTCGGCCTGCTTGCGCTGTGGCTGCTACGCCGCCGCTCGGCGTGGATGTCGCTGGCCGCGGTCGCGCTCATTACCGTCCTTGCCATGGTCGCCGGGGTGGTGGCGACCGCTGCAGCGATGTTCCTGTCCAGCCACGACTTCCAGGTCGTACTGCTGATCTGCTTGGTTGCCGGCGTGATCTCGCTGGCCGTGGCGCTCGTACTCGGCCGGCGGGTAGTGGCCGGCAGCCGCGCTTTGCGCGCAGCGACCCGAGCCTTCGGCGTGGGCGAGCGTTTCGACCCGCCGCCGAACCCAGTGACGGCGGAGCTGGCCGAGCTGAGCGGCGAGCTGGCGGCAACAAGCGCCCGGCTGGCCGAGTCCCGCGAACGCGAGCGGGCGCTCGAGGCGTCCCGCCGGGAGCTCGTCGCCTGGGTCTCCCACGACCTGCGCACGCCGCTCGCCGGACTGCGTGCGATGGCTGAGTCGCTCGAGGATGGGATCACCGACGACCCCGGGCGCTATCACAAGCAGATCAGGGTCGAGGTGGATCGGCTCTCTGAAATGGTCGACGATCTGTTCGAGCTGGCCCGCATTCACGCCGGCGCGCTGCGGCTGTCACTCGCCCAGGTCTCGCTGACCGAGCTCGTCAGCGACACGGTCGGGGGCGCGGACGCACTAGCGCAGTCGCGTGGTGTGCACCTGACCGGAGAGGCGATCGGGCCGTTGATCGTACCGGCGGACCCCACCCAGATCTCCCGGGTGCTCAGCAACCTTGTCGTGAACGCGATCAGACACACCCCATCGGACGGCACCGTGCTGGTTCGGGCCTCGGCCCGCGAGGACGGCGCCGTGCTGGCCGTCACCGACGGGTGCGGGGGCATCCCGAGCGGTGACCTCGACCGGGTGTTCGACGTGGCCTGGCGCGGGAGCAACGCCCGTACTCCGCACCCGGGTGAGGGCGCCGGGCTGGGTCTGGCCATCGCCCGCGGCATCGTGGAGGCGCACTCCGGCCGCATTATGGTCGAGAACACGGCCACCGGTTGCCGGTTCGAGGTCGTCCTCCCGACCATCGGATCCCACCGCTGACCTACCACCGCGCCGCTGGATCCCCGGTACCCCGGTCGCTCCCGGTGGCGGCGGCGATGCGGCATTGGTAGCTCTTGTCGGCTGTCGATGCGAACATATGTTCGTGTCCGGCGAAGTTGGCGGCTCAAGCGGAGGGTGGTCCGCGTCGGCACCTGATCCCACGATCCTCCACGCCGACCTCGACTCCTTCTACGCATCAGTGGAGCAGCGGGACAACCCGGCGCTGCGTGGCCGGCCGGTCATCGTCGGAGGCGGCGTGGTGCTTGCCGCCAGTTACGAGGCGAAGGCCTATGGTGTACGGACAGCCATGGGGGGCGCGCAAGCTCGCCGGCTCTGCCCGCACGCGGTGGTCGTCGAGCCGCGCATGTCGGCCTACTCCGACGCCAGCAAGGCCGCTTTCGCCGTCTTCGAGGCCACCACCCCGCTCGTGGAAGGGATCTCGATCGACGAGGCGTTCCTCGATGTCGGTGGGCTGCGCCAAGTTTCCGGCCGGCCAGTCGAGATCGCCAGAAACCTGCGCCGCGACATCCTGAACCAGGTCGGGCTTCCTATCACGGTCGGCGTTGCCCGTACCAAGTTCCTCGCCAAGGTCGCCAGCCGGGTAGCCAAGCCGGACGGTCTACTTGTCGTGCTGCCCGACCGTGAGCTGGAGTTTCTGCACCCGCTGCCGGTCGAGATGCTGTGGGGCGTCGGCCGGGTGACGGCCACAAAGTTGCATGACCGGGGCATCAAGACCGTTGCTGAGATTGCCGGGACGCCGGAGGCATCGCTCGTCGCCATGCTCGGCCGGGCGGCCGGCCGGCACTTGCATGCCCTCGCCAACAACCACGACCCGCGTCCGGTGGAGGTCGGCCGCCGACGACGTTCGGTGGGCTCGCAGCGGGCGCTCGGCCGGCGCCGTCGGCCGCCCGAAGAGATCGAGGCCACGGTCGTCGCACTCGTCGATCGGGTAACACGGCGGCTGCGAGCCGGCCGGCGGGTCTGCCACACCGTAGTCCTTCGGCTGCGCTTCGACGACTTCTCCCGGGCGACCCGCTCACACACGTTGCCGCAGCCCACCGGGGACACCGACATGATCCTCGCTGCCGCCCGCGAACTCCTCGTCGGCGCCTGGCCGGTGATTCACCAGGAGGGCCTCACGCTGGTCGGTATAACCCTGAGCAACCTCGACGACGACCGGGCCGTGCAGTTGCCACTCCCATTCGGCAGCCGGCAGCTCAGCGCGCTCGACTCCGTCCTCGACCGGGTCCGCGACAAGTTCGGTACGGCAGCGATCACCCGAGCGGTTCTGCTGGGACACGACCACGGGCTTGCCGTGCCGCTCCTCCCCGACCCACCTCAAGAAGACCGGTCCCGGACCGGTTGACCACGGAGCCTGGCAGGAGAATCCGCCGAGATCGGCTAGCTGGCCGCCTGGCGCGTTGACCTTCCAACCTGCAGCTGTGATTTCGAAACGCCGCTCGCCTGGGCCGGCTGCGCTCCGCGGACGACCAAGGTGCGAAGGAGCTCGTCAGTCGCCGCGGCCACCGCCTCGACGGCCTTGTCGAAAGCGGCCGCGTTGTGCGGCGCCGGAGCCCGGAACCCCGAGATCTTGCGAACATACTGCAGCGCGGCAGCTCGGACATCGCTCTCAGTGAGCATTTCCGTGTATGGCGGACGTAGTGTCTTGATGCTCCGGCACATGACGCCGACTCTATTCCGCGAGTCTCTCGGGGCCTCTCGCGACCTCACGCACGCGCACGTCGGAAGTCGCGGGGCGGCGGCGGACCTACGTACGTACACGGCAGGATCAGGACCGCTCCGTCCGGTCAGGCGGGAACGGCGCCGGCCACGACCGGCTCGGCCGCGGCAACGGGCGGGTCGTCGATCTCGGCCCAGACGACCTTGCCCTTGCCCACCGGGCGTACCCCCCAGCGGGAGGCGAGCCGTTGGACGATGAGCAGGCCGCGGTGCCGCTCGTCGTACCGCGCGGCGGTCGCGAGTCTGGGCAGCCGGGCGTCTTCGTCCCGTACCTCGATCACGAGCCGGCCGGATAGGCGGCAGAGGCGGAGCTCGATGTCGGTCGCAGCGTGCTTGATCGCGTTGGTCAGCAGCTCGTCGGCCACCAGAACGAGCGAGTCGCCCCGTTGCGCCATCCCCCAGGCGAGCAGTGTCGCCCGGACGAATCGACGGGCATCCGCCGCGCCCGACGGCTGCCCGGGCAGCCGCATCGACGCTTGCAGGACGGGCTCGTCGGCGACCTCCCTGACATACAACAACGTCACGTCGTCGTCGCGCTGGCCGGCAGCAATGGTCCCGACCAGGACGTCGCAGGCGGCCTCGAGGTCGCCTTCGTCGTGGGCGAGCTGGCGGACCAGCAGCTCGACCCCCTCGGAGATCGGCCGCTGCCGGGTCTCGACGAGGCCGTCGGTATAGAGCAGGAAGGCCGCCCCTCGGGGAAGCACGATCTCGCGCTCCTTGAAGACTGCGCCCTCCAGGCCGAGCGGCAGGCCGAGCTGGTCCTCCAGCAACCACACGTCACGCTCGGGGGTGACCACGGCGGGTGGCAGGTGGCCCGCGTTGGCGTATCCGAGGGTCCGCGAAACCGGGTCGTACACGGCATATATGCAGGTCACGAACTGCTGGCCGGGCAGTGCCCCAGCTAGCTCGTTCAGGTTGCGCATGATATCGACAGGCGGTAGATCCATCACGGCGTACGCGCGCACCGCGGCCCGCAGCTGGCCCATGGTGGCCGCGGCCGGGATGCCCTTGCCCATAACATCGCCCACGACGAACGCCGTTCGCCCGCAGGGCAGCGGGATTACGTCGAACCAGTCACCACCCACCTGCCCATGGCCCGCCCCGGGTAGGTAGCGCGAAGCGATCTGCAGGCCCTCGATCTCCACGGGCTGTGGCATCAGCGCCCGTTGCAGCTCCTCCGCCCAGCCACGTTGCTGGTGGTAGAGGCGCGCGTTGTCCAATGCGATCGCCGTCGGGGCGGCGATTCCCACCGCGAGCCGCTCGTCGCGCTCGTCGAAGAGGCCGATGTCCGGATGGCCGAAGAAGAAGCCACCAAGGATCTCGCCGGCCTGCGAGACGACGGGGACCGCGAGGAAGCTCCGCACCGGCGGATGGTCGGCTGGCAGACCCTCGAAGGGTGGGTTCTCGCCGTAGGCGGGATGTTGCGTTACGTCGTCCGCCCGCAGCACGCCCTCGCCCCGGAAGATCCGGCCGAAGATCCCGGTGTCTCGCGGCATTGGCAGATGGTCGAAGCTCGCCGGGGACGTGCCGGACACCGCGTAACGCATCGCCCGCTCGCCGGACAGCTCGTCGATCGTGCAGAAGAAGGCACCGTAACGCGCTCCGGTCACCCGGGTCGCCGCATCGACGGCGATCTGCATCACCTGGTCGAGCTCCATCTCCGCGGCGAGTCTCGTCCCGATCTCGCGGAGGGTCTCCACGGTGGCCGCTTCCTCGATGAGCCGGGCGTCCTGCCGGCGGCGCTGCACGAGAGTCGCGTCCAGCCGCAGCGCTTGTTCCCTGACAGTGGTCTCGTGAAGCTCGAGCAACTGGCGCAGGACGGCCGCCTCGTCCGCGACCGCTTCCGGTTCGCCACGAAGGTGCTGCAACAACGCGAGCCGCGCCGACAGGGCGACGGTCCGGAAAAGCTCGGCGGTCTGCAGCGGGATAGCGGTCCGGGAGAAGAACACGGTGGCGAAGACCCGCCCACCGGGGAAAGCACCGCCGAAGCCGAGCACCGACCTAATGCGGTGCTTGATTATGAACTCTTGGTCGGCAACGTCGGCGCTGCCACGCGCCTCCATGACGTGGAATACGCCGAAATCCTCCGCCGATTCGCCGTCGCCAGTGGATCTGCCAAAGACGACGTCGTCGGGGAGGCCAAGCTGA
The DNA here is from genome assembly GCA_046725875.1 of Actinomycetota bacterium. Taxonomy (GTDB): domain Bacteria; phylum Actinomycetota; class Actinomycetes; order JAKEEW01; family JAKEEW01; genus JBKOZJ01. The sequence goes on along the minus strand of JBKOZJ010000177.1, from coordinate 7,344 downwards.
CGCACCAAGGCGGCGATCATCGGCGCCCGCGCCGCGCCCTCCACGTCCGGCAGCGGGATCACTCGGTGGGCCACCGAGCGGGACGGACCCTGCCACTGGGCGAGCTGACCGTCGCTGCCGGTCAAAACGAGGCAGCGCATGCCCGGCACCGGGTCGACCTCATCCGGCAGCTGCTTGCGCGCGATGTCCTGCATGTCCGGGCTCAGCTCGGCCCATGAGTAGCTGACGAAAAGCCGGGCGAGGGCGAATGACGGCCGGTGAGTCTGTGGATCAAGGAAGTTGGATCGTAAATAAGTGATGATCCGCTGCCCGGCCGTCTCGAGTGAAGGGCAGCCGCTCGCTGCGCGTCGTAGACCCGACGCGCACTCCACCATGTCGCTCAGCGAGAACGACACGACGTCGAACAACCGCAGCTCCCGTCATTGGCTGACCACGGCCCCTCCAAGCAGGCGCCCAGCCAGCCCCGGCCCGCCGTCGCGCACGGCGCCGGTCTCACCTAGTCTCCAGACAGCATGCCGCTGTCGCTAGCCCCCTCTGCCGATGAGCGTCATTCGGTCAGGGCGGCCAGGTCCGCGGCGGCAACATCTGCGACATCTGCGAGCACGGCCGGGTCGTCCGCCTTCCACCGCCGCATGGCCTGATCAACGACGCAGAGCGCGCCGACCGGCTGGCGATGACTGCCGGGGAACGGCACACCCGCATATGCGATCGCCCCGAGCTCCCTGACCAGCGGGCTGCGGGCGAACTCAGGGCGCTGCGAGACGTCATCCAACACGAGCGGCCCGGTGAGGGCCAACGCGAACGGGCAGAAGCCCCAGCTCGCCGGGAGCTCGGTGAACTCCGCTAGTGACTCGGGCAAGCCGAAGCCGCCGGCGAGCAGCTGGCGCTCCTCCTCGACCAGGACGACCAGGCCGATTGGAGCATCCACCGCCGCCGCCGCCCGTTGCGCGGCACGATCGAAGACTCCACCGATGGCCGGCTCGACCGGCGTGACCCGCCACAGCGCAGCCAACCGGGCTGGATCACGCAGCACGGTGGAAAGGCTGTCGGTCACGGGTACGGAATGTACCGGATCGGGCACGGTTTGTGTCCAGGGATGTCAGGATTCCGTCAGAAATCTCTGTCGGAATCGCAGGCGCCGGCAATCCTACGCAGCAGGCCCGGCAGTCGGTCCGGACTGGAAGGCGATCAGGCGGGGTGCACATTGGCTCGCACCCAGTCCACAATCGACTGGGTCGAGGCGCCCGGCGTGAACACCTTCGCGACGCCGATCTGCTCGAGCTGGGGGATGTCGTCGTCCGGGATGATTCCGCCGCCGAAGACCACCACGTCGCCGGCGTCCCGCTCGCGCAGCAGCTCGACAACGCGCCGAAAGAGCGTCATGTGGGCGCCGGACAGGACCGACAGCCCGATGCCATCCGCGTCCTCCTGCAGCGCCGTCTGGACGATCTGCTCCGGCGTCTGGTGCAGCCCGGTGTAGATAACCTCCATACCCGCGTCCCGCAGTGCCCTCGCGACGATCTTGGCGCCGCGGTCGTGACCGTCAAGCCCCGGCTTGGCCACCACGATCCGGATCTTGCCGCCACTACCGGAGGTGGCTGGAACGGTCTCCGCCTCCTCCGGCGCCGGGATTCCAGCGGTGGTCATCGGACCTCCTTGAGGGTGATCCATCTCACATTGCGGTCGTGTGCTCGACCTCCGCCGCCGACCTGGTCGTCGCCGCGGCCGGAGGCCAGCGCGACCCGGTCGCGGCGGCGAATGGCGTCGGTCCACACCTCGGCCTGTTCAGATTAGAGGACCGGCTCCCCGCTCGCCCGAGCCGCCATGACCAGCGGAGATGGCGGACCGACTGCAGTGGCGATCGCGCCGGGATCGGACGTCGGCGCCATGCGGAGTTAGCTCGATTACAACGCAGTCCAGAGATCATTTGTGCACAGACCGCATTGATCAGCTCACAATTTGATTGCCGCATTCTGTCGGACGCAATTTACGTTCCGGGTTTGCGGCAGCCAAATGCGTTGCCTATCGTGGCCGGGTTTTGTCCCCGGAAACAGGACGGTGACCATCAATATGGCTCGCCGACATGTTGGGGGTTGGCAGACCCCCAACTCGACCAGTAGCAGTGACACGTCGGTAATGGGAGCGGTGCCGGCTCATAAGCGCCCACGGTGGCGGACCTTTCGCCGGGCCGGCCGAAACAACAATCGGCTCTTAGTAGCCGGATCCGTCGCAATAACAATCGCGGCAATCGGCGCGGCGAACGCCTCGTCTCGTGATGACTCACCAACCACTACGACCGCGGTCGGCAGGGCCGCCGGGACGAGCAGCAACCGCTCGGTCGAGGAGGAGATGCTGGAGGGGCGCCTGGCCGCCCGTGCCGCGGCCGAGCGAGCCGGCCGGCAGGCGGCGCGCATGGCCTTGGCGGCAAAGAAGAAGGCCACGGCCGAGACGAGGAAGAAGGCCGCGGCCGCGGCCGAGACGAGGAAGAAGGCCCCAGCGGCGCACCGGAAGGCCGCGGCCGCTCGCCGTGCGGCACTCGCGACTGCCTACTCGCTCCCTGTCTCCGGCTATCGCCTTACGGCAGGGTTCGGCGCCGGCGGCAGCCACTGGGCGAACGGGCACACGGGGCTCGACTTCGCCGCACCCTTGGGAACGGCAGTTGGTGCGGTGGCGCCGGGCACGATAGTCGAGTCCGGCTGGGACGGCGCCTACGGCAATCGGCTGAGTGTGCGCCATCTGGACGGCACCGAGACGTGGTACTGCCACCTCTCGGGTTTCGTGCGCACCAGCGGTACGGTCGCGGCCGGCGAAATCATCGGTCGCGTCGGCGGCACCGGCAACGCCACCGGCCCGCACCTTCACTTGGAGGTGCACCCGGGTGGCGGGGCTCCGGTCGATCCCTATGCGTGGCTGGTTAACCACGGCCTGCGACCCTGATTCAGCCAAGGATTCCGGTATAGAAACTCCGCCTGCACGGCACGACTACAAGGCAATTTGGGTACGCGTGCCGAGTGGGCAGGGTTCTCTTATGCTTCGGTAATTTCACTCCATGCTATTGATCCATTACAGCACAGTTAGTGACCGATCAATCACGGAATTGCGCTGAAGCATATCGCCAAGCTGTGGACCTCACCACGGCTTCCACGACTTGTGGCGACCTCGCGGATGCGGCTAATTCAGTAAGCCACGGACCCGAGTCAACGGCGCGCACATTCCCCGTTCCTGCCGGGAGCGGGTAGCCGCCCGTGTGCCGCCGCTACGTCGGCATTCCAAGCGTATCCGGGTACTTCAGGCCGAGGCCGGTGTTGAGTACGACGACCTCGTCGGACGGTTCGAGCCAGCCCGAGTTCCGCAGTCGCCGTACCGCAGCCAGCGTTGCCGCCCCCTCTGGGCACACGAGCAGCCCTTCAGACCGGGCACACCGAGCCTGCTCGGCGAGGATCTCGGCGTCGTCGACGGCGACGGCGGTGCCGCGGGTGGCGTAGAGCGCATCGAGGACGAGGAAGTCACCGAGCGGCTTGGGGACGGTGATCCCGAAGGCGACGGTGTGCGGGTCGTGCCATGGCCGGCAGGTCGTCGCCCGCTCGTCGAACGCGCGGACCACGGGCGCGCAGCCGGCGGACTGCACGGCGACCAGTCGCGGCAGCCGCGCGCCAATCCATGCGAGGGCCTGGAGCTGGCACACGGCGCGGTAGATGCCGATCAGGCCGACACCGCCGCCGGTGGGGTAGACGATGACGTCCGGCACCCGCCAGCCGAGCTGCTCGACCAGCTCGAAGCCCATCGACTTCTTGCCCTCGATGCGATACGGCTCTTTCAGGGTCGATACGTCTTGGTAGCCGGCATGCTGGCCCACGTACTCACGGATCAGCTCCGCGCAATGACCGATGTGGCCGTCGACGAGCGCGACCTCAGCGCCGGCCGCGGCGCACTCGACCTTGGTGATCGCGGGTGCATCGCGAGGCATCGCGACGAAGCTCGGCAGGCCCGCCCGGGTGGCGTAGGCGGTCCACGCCGCGCCCGCGTTGCCGTTGCTCGCCATCGCCACTCCCGCCACGCCGAGCTCGCTTGCGCGGGACAGCGCGACGGCCGCACCCCGGGCCTTGAACGTCCCGGTCGGAAGCTGCCCGTCGTCCTTCATCAGCAACGCGGGCACGCCGTAGGAGGCGCCGAGCCGGGAGAGTCGCAGCAGCGGCGTCATCCGCTCCCCCAGCGACACGACGTGCTCAGGGGCGCCAACCGGCAGCAGCTCGTGGTACCGCCAGAGCGTCGGCGAGCGCGTCCCGACCACTTCTGGAACGATCGAAGCCCGTACGAGCTCCAAGTCGTACTCGGCGAGTAGTGGCGAGCCGCATGTACAGAGACCGACGACCTCGTCCGGTGCGCGTTCATTCCCGCACGTCGGGCAGGACAGATGACTGAGCGCGGAGTAGGTCAGAGCTTCTCCACCGGCGCGTAGCGCAAGACCAGCCACTTCGTCCCGGCGGAGCCGAAGTCGATCTGCGCCTGCACGTTGTCGCCCACTCCCCTGGTTGCGACGACGGTACCGAGACCGAACGAGTCGTGGCTGACCCGGTCGCCCGGCTCCAGCGAGATGATCGCTCGATTGCCCGGCGACCGGGCTCCCGGACGGGCGGCGGCCGCGGCGAGCGACGGAGCCGTGAACGCGTTCCGGGCAGAAGTGATGAGCCGTTTCCACTCGACCAGATCGTCCGGAATCTCGTCGAGGAACCGCGACTTCGGGTTCGCCGATGCTGCTCCCCAGGCGCTGCGCAGCGCCGCCCGGCTGACGTACAAACGTTCGCGCGCTCGGGTGATCCCCACGTAGGCGAGCCGGCGCTCCTCCTCGAGCTCCTTCTTGTCGGCCATCGATCGCATGTGCGGGAAGACGCCGTCCTCCATGCCGGTCACGAAGACAACCGGAAACTCCAGGCCCTTGGCTGTGTGCAGCGTCATGAGCGTGACGACGCCGCCGCGATGGCTGCTCCCCGCGGCAGCGGAGTCGGAGACCGCGCTCTCCGGGACCTGATCCGCGTCCGCCACCAGGGACACCTGCTCCAAGAACTCGACCAACCCGCCGCCCAGGTTGGACTCCTCGAACTCCCGGGCGACCGCGGCCAGCTCGTGGAGGTTCTCTACGCGCGTCTCGTCCTGTGGGTCGGTGGAGTCGGCGAGCTCGGCGAGATAGCCCGTTTGGTCAAGGACCGCGTCGAGTACGGCGGACGGACCGGCACCGCTGTCAACAAGGACGCGGAGCCCCTCCATCAGCGATACGAAACCTTCGATGGCGTGCAGCGATCGGGTCGCCAACCCGTACACCTCGTTCGCCCGGGCAAGCGCCTTGGCGAACGTGAGCCGCTCCTTCTCTGCCCACGCCACGACGCACGCCTCAGCCCGGTCGCCGATGCCGCGGCGGGGGACGTTGAGAATCCGGCGCAGCGACACGGTGTCTTCGGGATTGGCCAGGACACGGAGGTATGCGAGCGCGTCCCGAATCTCCCTGCGCTCGTAGAATCGAACGCCGCCGACCACCCGGTAGGGCAGGCCGACCCGGATGAAAACCTCCTCGAACACCCGGGACTGAGCGTTCGTCCGGTAGAACACCGCGATCTGTCCGGGCGACGCCTCGCCGGCATCGGTCAGCCGGTCGACCTCATTCGCAACGAAGGCGGCCTCGTCGTGCTCGTTGTCCGCCTCGTACCCGATGATCTTCACGCCCGGACCCGCCTGCGACCACAGGCTCTTCGGCTTGCGTTCGGAGTTGCGGGAGATCACCGAGTTCGCGGCGTTGAGGATGATCTGCGTGGAGCGGTAGTTCTGCTCGAGCAGAATCGTCCTGGCGCTCGGGTAGTCGCGCTCGAACTCGAGGATGTTCCTGATCGTCGCGCCGCGGAACGCATAGATCGACTGGTCGGCGTCGCCGACGACGCACAGCTCCGCGGGTGGAAGTGCCGGCCGGGCGTCCCCGGGCCTTTCGTTGCCATCGCTCCGCACCAGGTCGCCGTCGACGGTCCTTTTCGCCTCCGTGCCGACCAGCTCACGGATCAGGACGTATTGCGCGTGATTCGTGTCCTGATACTCGTCGACGAGAACGTGGCGGAATCGGCGGCGGTAATGCTCGGCGACGTCCGGGAAGGCTTGCAGCAGGTTGACCGACGTCATGATCAGGTCGTCGAAGTCCATGGCGTTCGACTCGCGTAGCCGGCGCTGGTAAAGGGTGTACGCCTCGGCCAGCGTCTTCTCCTGGACCGTCTTCGCCCGGTCGGTCGCGGTCTCCTCGTCGATCAGCTCGTTCTTGAGGTTAGACACCTGCGCGGCGAACGACCGGGGTGGGAAGCGCTTCGGGTCCAGATCGAGCTCGCGCACAACCAGGGTCATCAGCCGTTGGGAGTCGGCCTGGTCGTAGATCGAGAACCCGCCAGTGAAGCCGAGTCGCTTGGCCTCCTTCCGGAGAATACGAACGCAGGCGGAGTGGAAGGTCGACACCCACATTGCCTTTGCCCGCGGTCCGATCAGCTTGGCGACCCGTTCCTTCATCTCTCCGGCCGCCTTGTTGGTGAAGGTGATCGCCAGGATCTGTGCCGGGTGTACATCACGCGCGGCGAGCAGGTAGGCGATCCGGTGGGTCAGCACCCGGGTCTTCCCCGAGCCGGCACCAGCGACGATCAGGAGCGGGGAACCCTCGTGGACGACCGCGGCCCGCTGCTGCGGGTTTAGGCCTTGGAACAGCCGCTCCGGGTCGATCCGCCGCGACCCGGTGGCCTTGCCGTCCGCGGATCCGGCGGCGGCCGCCTCGGTCGGCCCGGTCTCGCCGGCCGGCTTCGCGTCGTCCTCGGTGATCTTCGGTAGCCGACTCGCGGCCCGGCCGGCCGCGTCGTGCAACACGGCAACGCCCTCCGGCTGCGCCTCCTCGTCGGCCGGATCGGGGCGCAGAGCAGCGCGGGCGCCGGGCATCGGAAGATCGTCGAAAAACAAGCTCATCTCGCCGTCGAGTGTAGATAGTGGATCGGACATCTGGCCGCGTTGTGGACAGTCGCCGCGCGATGGTCTGGATCAGGTCGGGGGACTCCAGGACGACGGTTCAGGCGCGGATGCTCAACCGGCCGACGCCACGATCGATCATCCGCGTCTTGGCGATCACGCGGTTGATTCCAGGCGGTGGCTGTGGGCCAAATTGTCTATCTGCTGCCGCACTGATCGATCGTGGACAGCGAAAGGATCAGATGTGGGTGGCAGTGGATGGAGCCGCGCTCCCGTGGCGTCCTACTGGAGGCGCCAGCATCGACCGACCGGCACCGCGTTGGGTGCCGTGGTCGAGGACGGTAAGGCCTACCGGGCTCGGCC
>JBKOZJ010000176.1:0-15228 GCA_046725875.1 Actinomycetota bacterium | reverse complement strand
CCCACTTGATCAACTTCTCTGCGCGACATCCCACCCCTCCTCGATGATGAATGGCGGGGTCATTAGGACCTCTTCGATAGTGCCATCAATACCCCGTGGCAGTGACGGCCGAGCGAACGCACCGCTTTGCTCCGCGGCCCGCAACCGTTTGCACGGGGCAGGAACGCTCCTCACGGCAGGCGGACGTGATGCGGGGCGAGGTGGACGATCCGGCTGACGCCGAGTAGTGCCATCGTCCTCGCCACCTCCGCGGCGAGGATCTCAGCGGCGCGGTCCACCCCCCGCTCACCGCCCGCCATGAGCCCGTAGAGGTAGGCCCGCCCGACGAGGACCGCCCGGGCGCCGAGCGCCAGCGCGGCGACAACATCGGCTCCGCTCATGATGCCGGTATCGACCCACACCTCGGCCTGGTCGCCGACCCTGTCAACCACCTGGGGGAGCAGGCGCAGGGGAACGGGCGCCCGATCCAGCTGCCGTCCGCCGTGGTTGGACAGCACGATGGCGTCGGCACCGGCGTCGACCAGACGGATGGCGTCTTCGACTGTCTGCACACCCTTGATGACTAGTGGCCCGTCCCAGCGGCCGCGCAGCCACTCGAGATCGGCCAGGGTCATGCTCGGATCGAACAGCGTGTCGATGAGCTCGGCAACCGTCCCTCGCCACGACGACATCGACGCGAAGGTCAGTGGTGGCGTGGTGAGGAGGTTGAGCCACCAGGCCGGGTGCACGCTGGCGTCGAGCACCGTCCGGGCGGTCAGTGCTGGCGGAATGGAGAGCCCGTTTCGGGTGTCTCGCAGCCTCGCCCCCGCAACCGGCACATCCACGGTGAGGACGAGCGCTTCGAATCCTGCGGCCTTGGCCCGGCTCATCAGATCCTCGCCGGCCGCGCGGTCCCTCCACACGTACAGCTGGAACCACTTCCGAGCGCCGGGGGCAGCGGCGGCGACATCTTCGATCGAGGTCGTCCCGAGGGTGGACAGGGCGTACGGGACGCCGTACCGCTCGGCCACCCGCACGACGGCGCGCTCGCCCTCGTGATGCATGAGCCGGGTGAATCCGGTCGGCGCGAACGCGAAGGGCAGCCGCGCCGGCTGGCCAAGCATCCGCGTCGTGGTGTCGATATCGGATACACCCTGCAGGACGGAGGGCCGGAACTCCAGCTCACGGAAGAGCCGGCGGGCCCTGCCCAGGCTGATCTCGTCCTCGGCGGCGCCGTCGGTGTAGTCGAACACGGACCGTGGGGTACGGCGCTTGGCGGCGGCACGCAGATCCGAGATGGTCAGCGCGTTCCGCAGTCGCCGGGTCGTCGGATCTAGCTCGAGTGGTCGCGGGCGCAGCAACTGCCGCAGCTCCGACCAGCGCGGGAACTGCCGAGCGGTCATCTCATCGGCTCCGACATCCTTGCTGGGCTACTGAGCACGTGTGGCGACAATGACCGTGGCATCGAGGTCCGGGGACTTAGCCACGCGGCTTGTCAGACCTTGGGTGGTCGCGATCTCCGCCGCTGCGTGGAGCTGGCGATCGCTGATTTCGATCAGAAGGCTTCCCCGTGGCGTGAGCCATTCCGGTGCCGCCGAAATGACCCCCCGGTAGACGTCTAGTCCCCCTGGACCGCCATCGAGCGCGATCTGCGACTCGTGGAGTCGCGCCTCGGTCGGCAGCAGCGAGACTTCGTCAGTCGGGACGTACGGCGCATTGACCACCAGGAGATCGACCTTGCCGCGCAACGCTGCGGGCAGCGGCGCATAGAGGTCTCCCTCGAACACGTGGGCAGCTGCGGCGGCAAGGTTGCGACGAGCGCAACGGACCGCTCGGGGGTCGATGTCCACGGCGTACAGCTCGGCCCTCGGAAGGTTTGCCACTAGTGCCGCACCGATGGCGCCCGAGCCACAGCACAGGTCGACGATCACCATTCGCGCTTCGGCACCGGTGCGGCCGGCGGCGGGGGCCGTTCGCCCCACATCAAGGGCTTGATCAACCAGAAATTCGGTACGGCGGCGCGGCACGAACACGCCGGGCTCCACAGCAATCCGTAGGTGATAGAACTCCGCCCAGCCCAAAATCTGCTCGATCGGAACGCCCGTGGCTCGCCGCTGCACCCATTCGGCCAGCTCAGCAGGGGTGTGTGCCGCGGCCGCCAGCAGGCCGGCCTCCTCCTCGGCGAACACGGATCCCGCGGCTCGAAGCCTCGAGACGACCGGCCCGAGCGAATGTGGCGTACTTCCTTCGTCGAATCTGGGTGGCTCGGTGTGCCGGTCGCTAGGGACTTGCCCGCGCGAGCCGGTGCCCGTGCGGCGGTTTCGATCTATCCAGTCGCCGGAGTGGATCGGGGCGCCGAGGTCCTCGGGCGGGCCGTTGTAGACATAGACGAACGCCTCTTCGACGAGCGTCGCGCCCGGCTCCGGCGCGTGCCCTACGACGGGTGCCGTCCGGCGCAGGTATTGGGAGTCGCTCTCCCGGTCGGGGTCGTAAAGCTCGAGAGCGTCCAGGGTCTCCAGTCCACCGCCGTGAGCGAGCAGGTAGAGCTCGACAGTCACCCGCCCCGTCGGGCCCAGTGTTAGCGCCGGATAGGCGTACGGCCGGTAGGGCGCGGTCGGTACCTCATGCAAGGTGCCGTGAACGAATGCGGTGCCCAGAAACACCGCACCATTCAGTAGCCCATGGTTGCGCTCGCCCCGACGGAGGGTCCCGTACACCGCGACGATCGCACCGGGCGGCTCGTTGGTCATCCCCGCAAAGTGTCGCAGATGGCCGGCGGGCTCACTGTGGACCTCTTCGCGAGCCCGGACGGTCACCCCTTGTGGCACCGTAAAGGAGGTCAATATGTGCCACCGAGACATGATCCTCCCCGGGCCCTCAGCTCACGGCGAGACTGCAGATGCAGTCGATGCGCAGCTGCGGCATATGCGGCTCCGCTCACAGGGCCTTGCACAACCGCTCGGTAGGTCGGTGGTAGACGTCGTACGTCACATGGTCGGGCTGCAAGCGCAGGACACGAGGATGGCCCGGCTGCTGGTTCGCCCGCGAGGCGCCGGCGTAGACGCAACCCGAGTCGACCAGGCATCCGCCGTCGATCGCACGGTCGTCCGAACGTGGGCGATGCGCGGCACCCTGCACATGGTGGCTGCGGAGGACCTGCACTGGCTGATAGACCTGCTCGGCCCGGTCTTCATCGATCGCGGTCGACGCAGGCGTCACCAACTTGGTCTCGACGACGAGACCTGCGAGCGGGCCGCTGTAGTTCTCCCCGATGTGCTGGCCGGCCGGCAGCTCACGCGCGACGCTCTCATCCGGGAGATCCGCGCCCGTGGTGTCGAGGTCCCTGGTGGGCAGGCGCCGGCCCATCTGGTCGCGTACGCCGCGTTGCGAGGCGTCATCTGCCGCGGTCGGGACCTGACGGATAACCAGCCGCGGTACGTCCTCACGGCTGAGTGGATCGGCGACGGCGACGCGGTAGACCCCAACGACGGCGTCACAATCTTCGCCCGGCGTTATCTGACCGCTTACGGCCCGGCCGGCGTCGCCGACTTCGCGGCGTGGTCCGGGCTGCCGGTAGGGCAGGCGAGAGTGGGGATCGAGTCGGTGGCCGGGGAGTTCGACCAGTTGGCCACGGGCCGCGGCCCCGCTTGGGTACGCGCAGGTACATCAGCGGAACCCGCGCCGAGCCGGCTCATCGGTCATTTCGACCCTTACCTGCTCGGCTATCGGACCCGGGAGTTCGCCCTGGATCCCGCGTTCGGCCGCAGGATCCAGGGCGGTGGCGGGTTCATCCTGCCGGCGGTGTTGGTCGACGGACGGGTCGCCGGCACCTGGCGACTGAAGCGCACCAGGGGAATGCTTGCGATCAAAGTCGAGCTGTTTTGGGACGTGGACGACGCTTCGGTTATGGAGCTAGAGACCGAAGCCCGTGACATTGGTCGCTTCTTCGGTCTCAAGCCGGTATTCCAGCTAGATCGCCCTCGCCCGTTGGAGGAGGTGGAAGGCGAACCAGCCCGGAATGATGGGTAGCCAGAACGTCATAGCCCGGAAGAGCAGGACGGCCGACACAGCTGTCCCACCGGGCAGTCCGGCGGCGGTTAGCCCGGCCGCCAACGCCGCCTCGATGGCCCCGAGCCCGCCTGGCGTGGGCGCCACCTGGCCGATCGCCGCTCCGGCCAAATAGACGACCGCGAGCGATGTGAACGTGATCGAGCCGTCGAGCGCGCGCACAGACGCATAGAGAGCGGCGGTGAGAGACAGGGTGATCACGAGGTTGCCGCCGAGCCCAAGCATGAGCTTCACCGGGCTCTGCAGCATGTCGAGCAGGCGCGGGCCGATCCGGCGCAGCAACGGCTGGATACGTCTCCATGCCGAGCGGCGCACCGACGGGATGCTGAAAGCAGCGAGGATGACAAGCGCCGCGGCAGCGGCGCCGATGAACACCGCTTGGGACGGAATCAGCCGTGATTCGGCGTTGGTCGACGTACCAGTGATGAAGCCGAACAGCACCAGGAGGCTGAAATGGATCCCAAAGCCGGCCACCTGGGAGAGGCCGACGCTCGCCACCGCCAACGCTGGTTCCACGCCGGCCCGCTGCACGAAGCGTGCGTTCAACGCCACCAGTCCTACGCCGGCCGGGGTGATTACCTTGACGAACGACGAGGCTAGTTGCGCAAGGAATGTGCGAATCACGGGCAGCCGGATTGGCGCGAACCCAATGATGCTCATGGTCGCCCCGACGTAGGAGAGCAGGGTGAACGCCAAGGTAACGGTGATCCAGCCCGGTTGCGCCGACCCAGCCAGCTGCCCCAGATTGACCCGCCCGAGCGCCGAGAGCAGGTAGTACGCCGCGAATGCGGCGCCGACGATGCTGACGATCGTCCGCGGGCGCAGCCGCTCGATCTGGACTGGTTCGAGCTTCGCGGTCGGCACCTTGCGGGTGATGGCATCGCGCAACTCGGCGAGCAGCGTCCGGTGCGATCGCAATGCCTGCCGAGTGTCGCGGTTCATCGCGATTGGTTGCAGCAGCGGCACCGCCGCCGTGACTGCCTCTGCTCCTAGTGTGTCAATGGCGGCGGCCGCTGCTCGCTGTGAGCCGACCAGCAACGCCAGCGTGGTGAGGAGCCGCGCCACGTCGTAACGGAGCTGCAGCCGGGACGCGGCGACCTCGCCGGAGCCAACGCCGAGCAGCCACGAGCGCCGCTGGTCGTCGACGAGGATCTCGCCAGCGCCGAAGCCGCGCACCATGACGTGACGGGTGCGCGCTGCGGCCAGCTGCGCACAGACGTCCCGGAGCAGGACGTCGTCGATCTCGGGTGTGGCGAGTGTGCCGAGCACCCGGCCCGCAATATGTTGGTAGGCGAGGATTGCCGTATCCGGACCCGCCGAGGCCGCCACTACGAGCTTGGGAGTACGGACGCCAGCGGCGAATGCGGCCTGCGACATCAGCACATCCCGTTCGACCGAGGCCCGAAAGGTCACCGTCGCCCGCCTGGTGACCGGGCTGCGCACTCGCAGCTGCCGGTATAGCCAGCTCAGCAGGCCGGCAGCCCGCTGATCCCGATCGAGTATTCGTACCTCGAGGCCCAAGGTCGATTCGGCACCAGCAGTGTCACGAGCCTCCACGACCGGGTCGGCAGCACCTTCACGACGCGCTCTCGAGGGTACGGATGCGTCGTCGAGCTCAGGGGTCGGACGGGAGGTGACCAGATACCGCCGGCTCTGGTCGCGTGACGGCTCCGCCTTTATATGTACGGGATCCAGGCCGGCCTCACGGAGCGCGCGGACGAGGTCAGCACCGTGCGGGTGGGTGTTGGGCGTCCCAAACGCATAACGGACCGCCAACCCGATGGTCCGCCCAAGGAGGAGGGTGGCGATCACCCCAAGGACCCCGGCCTCCCGGTCGAGCAGTGATACCGCCGCCAGGCCGCCAATGGTGACCCAGATAGCCAGGCGCACCCAGCGGCGGCCGCCGTAAACCGCGGCGGAGGTGAACGCGGCAAGCGCGCACAGGAGGACGGGTATCGGCGCGGTCCGGCCGCCCGTCGGCCGGCCCACCGTCAGGCTCTGGTAGATGTCGATCGACCCGTAGTGACGCAGCAACCAGTTCAAGCCGATGGCCACGCCGCAGCCGAGCAGCCCGGCGGTGACCAGGTCCGTGATCCACGCCAGCCGGCCCCTGAGCAGTTGGTCCAGGAGCACGACGATCGGCAGGGCGAGGAGCGCGATCGCGACCAGCAGGGTCAATGTGTTGGTGATCCAAGCGGGCACATCGGATCGTCGAGCGCCGACGTCGCTCTCCAGGCCACCCGCAGTGCGAACGGCGAACTCGGCGATTAGGGCGACGATGACAAGTCCCGCAACGCAGAGGACGATGCGCGCCAAATCGACCGGCTGCCTGATCCGGCGGGGCGGTGGCGGCTCGTCCACGATCACCCCTGGCGCAGCGGGCTGGACCCCGTCCGCGCGGGTAGCAGCCTCGCCATGATCAGTCGCATGGCGGTCGCCGGCTCCTTTGGTGTCGGGCTCGCCCGCGCCGTCGCCGAGTCCGGGAGTGGCCGTCTCCGGGAGGTCCACCTCCTTGGCTTGCCTGTCCCGCTCCAGGTTCGCGGGCCGGCCATCGGCGTGCTCGTCACCGAACCGGCTGTGATCCGCGGTGCCGGCCGTGACTGGCCGGTCCGGCTCCCGGGGACGGTCGGACGGTGTGCCCACGAGTGGATCGTCCCACTCTGTCCGCTCTCTGTGCGACGGCCGTCCGTCTCGGGACGGTCAGGCTCCGACATCGCCCGATACGCTCGAATGCGTCCGGTACCAAGCAAAGGACTGGAACAGGGAACGACTCGTGGATGATCAGGCTGAGGTGAGCGCGCGGCCGGCCCGGCTGGCGGTCGGGGTTGTCGGCGCCGGTCGCGTTGGCGCGGTCCTCGGCGCCGCGCTCGCCCGAGCCGGCCACTCGGTGGTGGCCGCGTCCGCGGTGTCGGACGCGAGCCGCCGCCGCGCTGAGGAGTTGCTGCCCGGCGTGCCGCTCGCCGACCCGCCCGACGTCGTGAAGGCGGCTGATCTTGTGCTGCTGACCGTCCCTGACGATGTCCTCCCGCAGCTCGTGGATGGGTTGGCAGGGACCGGCGTCGTCAGGGCCGGACAGATCCTGATCCACACCAGCGGCCGCTATGGCATAGCCGTACTGGAACCGGCGACCGGGCGCGGGTCGTTGCCGCTCGCCCTCCACCCGGTGATGACCTTCACCGGGACGCCCGTCGACCTGCAGCGGCTCGCGGGCTGCTCCTTCGGGGTGACCGCTCCACCGCGGCTGCGCCCGATGGCCGAGGCACTCGTCCTGGAGTGTGGCGGCGAGCCGGAGTGGATCGAGGAAGAGCGGCGGCCGCTCTACCATGCAGCGCTCGCCATCGGTGCGAACCACCTCGTCACACTCGTCGCGCAGGGCGCCGACCTTCTCAGCCGAGCCGGTGTTGAACATCCGAACCGGATGTTGGGCCCATTGCTGGGGGCCGCACTTGACAATGCGCTGCGCTACGGCGACCACGGGCTGACCGGGCCGGTCGCTCGCGGCGACGCCGGTACTGTCGCCGCGCACCTGCGCGAGCTAGGCAAGGTCTCCACGGAGGCCCGAGCAGCATACGTGGCGATGTCCAGGCTGACGGCCGACCGGGCGATGGCGGCCGGCATCCTCGACCCGGCGGACGCCGAGGCGCTGCTCGGCGTACTCGCCGACCGCTCGAACGGAGCGCGCGCATGACAGCCGCCGCGCAACAACCGGCGCCGGAGCGCCCTCAGCCGGTCGTGGCTACGACCCGGGAGGAGCTGGCGCTGTCCATGGCGGCAGTGCGCGGCGCCCAGCGCCGCATCGCGCTCGTCCCGACGATGGGAGCGCTGCACGAGGGTCACCGCGCACTCATTGCGGGTGCCAGGGAGCTGGCTCATGTCGTGGTCGTGAGCATTTTCGTCAACCCGCTGCAGTTCGGCCCGAACGAGGACTTCGAGCGATATCCCCGCCGGTTCGACGCCGACCTCGCACTGTGTACGGACGAGCAGGTCCGCGTGGTCTTCGCTCCAGCGCAGGGGGTGATGTATCCAACGAGCCCGTTGGTGACCGTCGACCCGGGCTCGATGGGTACGACGCTGGAGGGTGCTACCCGTCCAGGTCATTTCGATGGCGTGTTGACCGTCGTGGCCAAGCTTTTCCATCTGGTGCGCCCGGACGTTGCAGTCTTCGGCCAGAAGGACGCTCAGCAGCTGGCGTTGATCCGTCGGATGGTGGCCGATCTGGATTTTCCCGTACGGGTCGAGGCGCTCCCAACGGTGCGCGAGCCGGACGGTCTCGCGCTGTCCAGCCGCAACCGCTACCTGTCCGATCCGGAGCGGCAGACCGCCCTGGCGCTCTCCCGGGCGCTGCAGGCGGGTGCAGCGCGGGCGGGTGCGGGTCCAGATGTCGTACGAGAGCAGGCGCGGCGCGTGCTCGACGCGGCGAGCCGCGCCGATCCGCCGCTACGGCTGGACTATGTCGCCCTCGTCGATCCGGCGACGTTCACCGAGGTCGGTTCCGGTTACCGCGGTGAGGCGACGCTGGCGGTCGCCGCCTACGTTGGCACCACGAGGCTCATCGACAACGTGCCGCTCACGCTCGGCGCGGACGGTGGTCAATGAACGGCAAGACCCCAATCACGTCGAATCCAGGGCTGCCGCACCGGCTCCTCGCGCCGCCGCCGGGCTGGGTCGTGTCCGCCGACGTCGTCGTCATCGGCTCCGGCATCGCCGGCCTGACCGCCGCGCTGCGCGCGACACCGTCCGGCCGGGTGCTGGTCGTCACCAAGGATGTCCTCTCTGCCGGATCAACGCGATGGGCCCAGGGCGGGATCGCGGCGGCGCTCGGACCGGGAGACTCGGCGGCCGATCACGAGGCGGACACACTCACTGCCGGGGTTGGCCTGTGCGACGAGGCAGCCGTGCGGCTGCTCACCACCGAGGGGCCAGAGGCCGTGCGCCGCCTCATCGCGCTCGGCACGCGCTTCGACCGCGCAAGCGACGGCAGCATCGCGCTCGGCCGGGAGGGCGGCCATCACCGCGACCGCATCGCCCATGCGGGCGGCGACGCGACCGGGGCGGAGATCGAGCGGGCGCTCGCGGAGGCGGTCCGTCTCCACCCGGAGATCGAGATCATCGAGCATGCGCTTGCCCTGGACCTGCTGCTCGACAGCACCGGCCGAGCGGCCGGCGTGACACTGCATGTGATGGGCGAAGGCGCTCGCGACGGGGTCGGCGCGATCCAGGCCCGGGCGGTGGTGCTCGCCACCGGCGGAATGGGCCAGATCTATTCGGCGACCACCAACCCGGTGGTGTCGACGGGCGACGGCGTCGCCCTCGCGCTGCGCGCCGGCGCCGTGGTGCGCGACCTCGAGTTCGTCCAGTTTCACCCGACCGTGCTATGGCTGGGCGGGTTGGCCCGCGGCCAGCAGCCGCTGGTATCCGAAGCGGTGCGCGGCGAGGGGGCGTTCCTGGTCGACGACTCCGGTAACCGCTTCATGCAGGACATACACGAGCTCGCCGACCTCGCGCCGCGCGATGTCGTCGCCAAGGCAATCATGCGGATGATGCGGGAGTCCGGCACCGACCACGTGTGGCTGGACGCACGTCACTTCGGCGAGGAGAAGTGGCGGGTTCGTTTTCCGACCATCTTCGCGAGCTGCCGCGAGCACGGCATCGACCCGGCGAGCGAGCTGATACCGGTTGCCCCGGCGTGCCACTACGCGAGCGGTGGGGTGCGCACCGACCTTCGCGGCCGTACCTCCGTACCCGGCCTCTACGCCTGTGGCGAGGTGGCGTGCACCGGAGTACATGGCGCGAACCGTCTAGCGTCGAATTCGCTGCTCGAGGGTCTTGTGTTCGCCGAGCGGATCGCCATGGACATCATCGGCGGCCTGTTCCCGGCTCGTCCACCGGTCGAAGACACCAGGCGGGCCGGACTGTTCGCCGCGGGGGCACGGAGCCGGCTGCAGCGTGCGATGACGATGAACGCTGGCGTACTCAGAGACGAGCGCGGCTTGCGCAATACACAGCAAACCCTAACCGACCTTGGCCGGTCCCAAACGTTCGACGCTTGCACCGAGACCTGGGAGGCGACGAACCTCGTCACCGTCGCGCAGGCACTGGTCGCCGGCGCGCTTAGGCGAGCGGAGACCCGAGGTTCCCACTGGCGGGAGGACTGGCCCGAGCGGGACGATGCACGCTGGCTGGGTCATCTCGACATCAGACTCGTCGACGGCATGGTCACCACAACCTACGTTCCAAAGCTCCCGATGCGACAGGTCCCGTCGGCCGACCTCTCCGCCGAGCTTGCCGCGAGCGGGCTGGAGCCGGCTCACGTCCTAGACCTCGTTGCCGCCGCCATCGCCGAGGATCTCGGGGGCGGCATCGACCTGACCAGCCAAGCAACAATCCCGGCCGGCCACGTCTCCACCGCGGACTTCGTAGCGCGCGCCGACGGGGTGGTGGCCGGCCTACCGGTGGCCCGCGCGGTCCTCGAGTACGCCAGTCAGGGTGCTCTCAGGGTCGATTACGCGCTCGCCGACGGTAGCCGGGTCGAACGCGGTGACGTGGTCATGACCGTGAATGGTCGTACTCGTGACCTGTTGCTCGGTGAGCGTACCGCCCTGAACCTGCTCTGCCGGCTGTCCGGCATCGCGACTCTGACTCGGCGCTGGGTTGATGCAGTCGCCGGGACGGGTGCGGTCGTTCGGGACACTCGCAAGACCACGCCAGGTCTCCGTCTTCTCGAGAAGTACGCGGTGCGCTGTGGCGGTGGTGAGAACCACCGGATGGCACTGTCCGACGCGGCGCTGGTCAAGGACAACCACATTCTCGCCGCCGGCGGGATCGTCGAGGCGTTCAAGGCGGTGCGCGAGCAGTTTCCCGATGTTCCCGTCGAGGTGGAGGCGGACTCGGTGGCCGAAGCGATGGCCGCGGTGGACGCCGGTGCCGACCTGGTGCTCCTCGACAACATGTCAGTCGACGCGATGCGTGAAGCAGTGTCGCAGGTCGGTGGGCGCGCCAAGCTCGAAGCCAGCGGGGGGCTAAGCCTCGCGTCTGCCGGCAAGGTCGCGGCAACGGGCATCGATTACCTTGCGGTTGGCGCCCTCACCCACTCGGCCCCAACGCTCGATATCGCGCTCGACCTGCGACGGTGAGCGGTGTCCCGATCCAGAACTTTGGTGCCGAATTCTGTGGCGAGGTGTACGAGATGCTGCTGACGATCGATGTGGGCAACACCCACACGGTGCTTGGGCTCTTCGACGGTGACGACATCGTGGAGCATTGGCGGGTTTCCACCGACGCTCGCCGGACCGCGGACGAGCTCGCCGTCGTGCTGCAGGGATTGCTTTCGCAATATCCGGGTGCCGGCGGTGTTGACGTGAGCGGCATCTCACTCTGCTCGACGGTCCCTTCGGTGCTGCACGAGATGCGGGAGATGTTCCGGCGTTACTACGGCGACGTGCCGGCGGTTGTCGTGGAGCCCGGGGTCAAGACCGGAGTGCCGGTCCTGACCGACAATCCGAAGGAGGTCGGCAGCGACCGGGTTGTCAACGCGGTCGCCGCGGTCGAGCTCTATGGCGGGCCGTGCGTGGTGGTCGACTTCGGCACGGCGACGACCTTCGACGCGATCTCCGCGCGGGGCGAGCTGCTCGGCACCGCGATCGCGCCCGGCATCGAGATCTCCGTCGACGCGCTGGGCGCCCGCGGGGCACAGTTGCGGAAGGTCGAGGTCGCCCGACCCCGCGCAGTGATCGGAAAGAATACCGTCGAGTCGCTGCAGTCGGGCATCCTGTACGGCTTCGCGGGCCAAGTCGACGGCATGGTCGAACGGATGATCGCCGAGCTGTCCGAAGACCCGGACGAGGTAACGGTCGTCGCTACCGGGGGCCTCGCGCCGATCGTGATCGACGAAGCGACCGCTGTCGACATACACGAGCCGTGGCTCACCCTTATCGGCCTGCGCATCGTCTACGAGCGCAACATCAGCGTCTCCCCCTGACACCCGCCGACACTCTCCGCGCCCACCCGCCCGCCTGCCTGCGGATGAATGTGCCGTTGGCTCGATAGGTTCGAGCCAACGGCACATTCATCGCTGGTCGGTTCGTAATAATGTGCCGTCCGCTCGAACCATGGGGTCGGCTGATGGCTGAAAACGTGCGCGGTTCGAGCCAACGGGACGTTGCTGCGAAAACTCGGCACATGAATGTGCCGTTGGCTCGAACCTATCGAGTCAACGGCACATTCATCTCCGGAGGCTGCCTGGGCATTCCGATTCTGGCTGTTACCTGGGACAGTCAGAGTGGAGGTGACGCGGCATGGGAAGTGTCGAGGTCGTCGACCGGGGGAGTGAAGAGATCGTCGTCTTCCTGTCCGGAGACATTGAGGACGTGATGCGGCAGGAGCTCGATGGGGCCGTCGACGAAGTCTCCCCGCTCGAACCGTCCCGGGTTCTCGTCGATACCCACGAGTGCACAAGCTTCGGGACCGCCGGCGTGCAGTTCCTCGATGCCCTCCGCCGTCGCGGACAGGTCGAGGGTTGGGATGTGGATCTCGCCGCCATCGGGCCTGCCGTCCGCCCGGTACTCGAACAGAGCGGCTGGATCCACCAGATCCTTCCCTAGCGCCGCTCCCTGGCCAGCGTTTCATTGTGCCGTCCGACGCCTCAGGCCGGTGGCGAGTACGGAATGCCGAGCTTGGTGCAGAACTGCGCCAGCTCGTACTCGAAGAGCGGGTCGGTGTGTCAGCGCCCAGCGCAGGTGTCCGAACATATCCATCGTTACGAAGCCGTACAGATGCACCCACGACGATAGGAACGCAAGCCGGGCTCCGCGCAGCCCTCTTCGGCACCCGGCAGGTCCAGGTCGAGCTGAGGCGCCAGCGCGCGGTCGATCTCCCGTCCGCGGGCACGGGGAATGGCCGGTACCGCCGGAGTCCCACGAACGGCCGCATGAACACGCCACGAACCGCATCCAGACCATGTGCGCACGGCTCGGGGGCAGGGAGCCTGCGCTCCCGGCGCTGGCGGCGCTGGCGGCGTGCACTCTTTACGCGCGGGGCGACGGCTTCCTGCGCGATGTGGCTGCTCAGGCGGGTGGTTTGCGGCCTCTGTCCGGCAACTTCGCGCGGGAAGTTGAATTGCCGCGCGTAAAGCTGCAGTCTTGGCCGTCGCTCAGCCCAGGCGCTCGCCGGTGGACGCGGAGAAGACGTGCTGCTCGCCCGCGCGCACCCTGAGGTAGACGGTGGTGCCCTTCTCCGGCGGGTGGCGGCTGTCCACCCGCGCAATGATCTGCTGCTCCTTGTCGTCGAGCTTGGCCGCGCCATACATGAACGCGTCGGCGCCCAGTTCCTCGACCACGGTCACCTCGACCGGCAGGCCGTCGGCGTTCTCGCTGATCGGTTCGTACGACTCGGGGCGCACGCCCACTGTCACGTGGCTGTCCCCGGAGTTCTTCGCCCTGTCCACGATGTCGCGCGGCAGCGGCACCGTGACCTCCCCGTACTGCACGCCGCCGTTGGCGAGCGGCACCGTGTGCAGGTTCATCGCCGGCGAGCCGATGAAGCCGGCGACGAAGACGTTCGCCGGCTTGTCGTACATCGCCCGCGGGGTCTCGACCTGCTGTAGGACGCCGTCCCTGAGCACCGCGACGCGGTCACCCATCGTCATGGCCTCGACCTGGTCGTGGGTGACGTAAACCGTGGTGACGCCGAGGTCGCGCTGCAGCTTCGCGATCTGAGTTCGCGTCTGGACGCGCAGCTTCGCGTCGAGGTTCGACAACGGCTCGTCCATGAGGAAGACCTGCGGCTGGCGGACGATCGCACGCCCCATCGCCACCCGCTGCCGCTGGCCGCCAGAGAGTGCCTTCGGCTTCCGATCGAGATACTCCTCGAGGTGCAGTAGCTCGGCCGCTTCGCGCACGCGTTGCTTGATCTGCGCCTTGGGAACGCCGGCAATCTTCAGGGCGAAGCCCATGTTCTCGGCCACCGTCATGTGTGGGTAGAGCGCGTAGTTCTGGAAGACCATCGCGATGTCTCGGTCCTTGGGCGGCAGATACGTGACGTCGCGATCGCCGATCCGTACCGACCCCTCGTCGATATCCTCGAGGCCAGCGAGCATGCGCAGGCTGGTGGACTTTCCACAGCCGGAGGGGCCGACCAGGACGAGGAACTCCCCGTCCCCGATTTCTAGATCAAGACCGTCGACCGCGGGGCGATCTGTGCCCGGATAGATGCGGGTCGCGTGGTCGTACGTGACAGTGGCCATGACGAGCCTGTCCCTTCACCGGCAGGTACGTGCCGGACGATCCGTAGTGAAAGGTCGGTGGCCAGACCGTACATGGCCTTCGCACCGATGTCACGCGCCGGAAATGTCCGAAGCTTGCTGATCTCGTCGGCCAAATGGTGCTACGCGCCCGATCCATGGCCCACGTTGAATAGAGACGAAACAGCCCGTGGCCCTCGGTGCGCAGAGAGACGAAGCGGCCTGTCCACTGGCGGGCGGACGCAACCTCGCGGCATATTTCCGACCCAAGATGCCGCTGTTGATCGTCAGTAACTGGTGGCCTATGACCATGCCACCTCTCGGGCCAACCGCGGCATGTCGTGGCTCCTTAGTTGGGATCCACGATCCTCTACTTGTCAGAGCTTCTTCCAAGATCACAAACTTGTCCGCCGCTCCGGTTACGATGGCGACCCGACTGCCGGACAAGTCGTCGCCGATCATGCTGCAGGCGGCACTTGTCAGACTCGGCCCCGCATGGGGAAGCGCGGCCAGCGACTGACAAGTCTCATTTCAGGTGTGGATATCTGCGTCCTGTCAGCGCGCCAGGTCGCTATGGACGACCCCGGCTGCTGACAGATATCTCGTTCGCACTCGGATCTCTGACGAGAGCCATCGGTAGCCTGCTTGATCAATGTCGGTGCCGGTCGGGGGCAGCAGACCGACTACCATGCGGGGGACGCAGCACTCGTGTTCAGCGTCGTCACTGGCCGGCGTGGCGCAACTGGCAGCGCACCCGACTTGTAATCGGGAGGGTGTGGGTTCGAATCCCACCGTCGGCTCCATGTGATGTCTCAGGAGATCCTGGACGGCCGAACCCAATAGTCGTGGGTTCGGCCGTCTGTTGTCAGCGGGTGGGGCCGGGTGGTCGTCCGGTGCCGTGGTAGCGCCTGGATGGGTCGAGGACGAGCTCGCGGAGGAGCTGT
>JBKOZJ010000175.1:0-4685 GCA_046725875.1 Actinomycetota bacterium | reverse complement strand
GGATCTCATACGCGCCCGCCAGTGGCGCCCGTGCTCGATCACAGACCGACCACGTGGGGCAACCGGTCCTAGCAGGTCTTCGCTGCTTGTGCGGCCCGCCTCGGATGGCACAGGGACAGATGACGAGGTCCAGGGAGTGTTAGGATCCTTGTAGCTGTCTGGTGCAGCTTCTGCGCCGGCCCTGGGAGGCCGGCAGTCTTGAGGTAGGCCGTGCGCCTGAATCTGGAAGGTAGCGTCGTCGGATCGGGCAGGGCCCTGCTGGCCGTTAACGGGATCATCGATTGGAGCACCATCGGTCAGTTCCGGGATGCGTTGTCTCGATACAGTTCCTGCCCCCGGCCGGACCTGCTGTTGGATCTCACTGAGCTGCTGTCGTGGTCATCTGAGGCGCAGGCGGTACTGGAGCGCGCCGTCGCGCAAGCACGCGTGCAGGGTGGGCGGATCGTAGTCTTCGGGCTGGCGCCGATCCCGCGGTGGGAGGCCACCGGCCGCGGTATTCCGGGTCTCAAGCTCGCCCCCTGAACTCCGCTATGTGAACTTGCAGGAAGCCGTGAGCACAACCTCACATGGGGCGACACGAGGGCACACCCACCATGCGCAGGCCCTCCCGAGCGAGCTGTCCATGCAGGGACGGGTCGGGCACCCGGGCCGCCGGCGCACGCCGCCGCTGAGGAGATATGGACCGGACTTCACCATGTCCTCGCAACAATCTGTTACCGATCACTCCGGTCTGCGCACACGCACCGAACCAGAAGAGGCCAAAATGCTCCCACGACTTGAGCTGGCACCAACCCCCCACAACGGTCGGCTTGCCGGAGCCTGGTGGCCCAGGACCGACCAGCCTGCAGCCGAGCTGACCGTGCTCGTCACGGGCCTCGCCTCACGAGGTGTCATTGCCACCCGTCTATCCCTCGGAGCCCGCGCGTGGGACGGCACACCGGGTCGCATTCGCTTCCCCGATCGGGATGTGCGACTGATCTGGTTCAGTCATCGAGCTCCGCACACCGTCATCGTCGGGTACGGCGCCGACGAGATCGCCTTGCTGGTCATCCCACCCCAGTCCACGCAGAAGGTCGCAAGCCGGGCGTTCCGCCTTGCCACGGACTCCGGCAACATCTCGGGCCCGGACAAGATCCTGGCCGCCAGCGAAGCGGCCACGCCCTGATCTTGTCCGCGACCGACTGCACGCCGGCTCGCATTCGAGAGCTGGGAAGAACCCTAACCGGCACGGCAGTCGCTTCGCAGTAGCTCAGCCCAGGCTTTACCCCACGGCTAACCCGACGCGCCCAGACCGCATCGGGTGGCGAGAACACGAGGAACGGGAAATACCCCCAGGCAGCGCGGACTTCGCCGGCCTCGCTCCTTCAGGATTCAGCTACGACTGCATTCCACGATTCCGTCCTTAAGCAGCTTCGCTGCCTCACGCTAACGTCACACCATGGAATTCAAGGTGCACACCCCCGGCGTCGAGGAGTACTACCAAGGAACCTCGCGCTACGAGATCGGCGCGGGCAACGCAGTGCTCACGGTATCGGGCGACAACGGCAAGAAGATCGTGTACGCCCCGCGGCCTGGCTGCGGATCGAGGAGCAGTCCGACACTCCGTATGACGTGATCGCACTCCCTCCGTTGACCCGCGCCCGCGGTCTGACTCTGGCGCCGCCCTCGGTCCCGACCCGGCCATGATCGTGCACGTCGCGCTCGTGAGCGTCCCCCGCAGCTGCTGGCCGGTGTGGCACGGCTGCGTGGGACCCTCAGTGGCGGTCTTGGTCAGCAGCGGACGGAAGCAGGTCGAGGGCCCGACGGGGTCTTTGGGGGTGGGCGTGGCGTAGCCGCGGGTGGTTTCGAGGCGGGCGTGGCCGAGCAGGTCGGCGACGACGACGAGATCAGTGCCGCCGCCTACCAGGTTGGCGGCGAAGGTGTGCAGCAGGACGTGGGCAGTGGCATCGGCGGCGAGTCCGGCGGCGTCGGTGATACCGGCGATGACGTCGCGGGCACCACGTACGGACAGCCGTCCGCCACGGCGGTTGAGAAACAGGGCTGGGTTAATATCGGCGCCTGGCCAGTTCGGGCGGTCTTCGAGCCACAGGTGGATGTCATCCCGCAGTTTTGTGTGGATGGGGACGTCACGGATCCGCTCGCCGTTGCTGCGGATGCGTAGGACGCCATGCTGCCTTGAGATGCCAAGGTCGCGCGTGTCGAGTCGAACGGTCTCGGCGATGCGGGCACCGGTATAGAACGGAATGCGGGACGTACCTCCGAGAACGCTGTTTTTCGGGCGTAGATGGGCGTAGGGTAAGGGCATCCGGGAAGCGTCGACATCCACTGAGGCTGCCGCCACGCCGGCACACCAAAGGGGATGTCGTGTCCATCTTGCACCGCAAGCGGAGCAACTCCATCGACCAGCGGCCATTCGTTTCCTGGACCCCGAGCGCTCAGCCGGACTCCTCGGACCCCATTGAGGCAGCGCCCACGCCCGACACCCAAATCGGCGGCGAGGCGTCGGCTCCGCCTGAGGCCTCCATGCCTCAGGACCGGCTAGGCCCGCCTCGCGGATAGACACCCAGGCTGCGAACAGCGGGGTCCCTGCGCGCGGACTCACAAGGACCGGGTGATATCGACCGTCGCCCGGTGTGACCCGCTGACCGGGTCGGGGACCCACCACACGCCGGCGCGGCAAATGACTGGCAGCTTCGCGCCGTACTCCGGCCAGCGTGGCCCCCGCCACTGGAACGGCTGACCAGCCCGGGTCGGCTCGGCGGCGGCTAACCTGTGGGGCGTGATGACCGCGGTCACGCTCCCTTCGCTCAGGACGGTCAACTTAGCCTCGCGTTTGTCAAACCAGCTACGCGCGATTCGTTGACCCCCTGTTCCGTCGTACAGATCTTGATTGGCAGGACGCGGAAGCTACCACTGGCCTGCAGCTCCATGTGCCGTCTCGACGTCAGTCAGTGAAGGATCACCATGTCCGACAAGTCGCCCCAGAAGGCCAACGCAAAGAAGCAAGGTAAGACCTTGAAAGAGAAGCGAGTCGCGAAGAAGATCAAGAAAGCCAGGAAGTTGTCGCAAATCCCGCCAACCGGCCACTGAGCAAACGGGAGGGCCGCACTTCGTCAGCCGCCCGCCAGTACCGTCCGATGGGCAAAGCCCCATCAAGCCCAGCGAATTCCAGCCGCTTGCCGGCACGCCTGCGGTAAGCCTGGTCGATCCGGCGATGGCCCGCTTGGCACACGTGTCGGCTAGCCATCGGGCCGCGGGGAGCGTTCTGCAGCAGCGGGCGGTAGCGGGCGGCCCGGGCTACGGCTGTGTGAGGTTCCGTGCTTTAGTCGGGCCCGATGATCTCGGTGCGGACTCTGGCTGTCCGAGGCTGGTCGCGGAGATGCCTCGGCGGATGAATTCGCGGCCGGCGGCCATGTGGCCACCTGCTGATCCCCAGTGGCGTCGTCGTAGCGGACGAACACAATTTCGTCGATGCTGACCGCAAACAGGTCGAAGCATCCCGGCTCCGGAGCCCGGTCGAGGCTGCTGCCACCGCATCGGCGTCGCGGCGCTGCATTGTCGGGTCGTTCTCGACCTTGGCGGCTCCTGGGTTGCGCGGCGGCTGGAGCTGGTACTCATCGACGCGTACTCCCATCGCGTCATCGGCTGGTCGACGCCGACCACCCGCGCGCCGAGCTGGTGGCGCCAATGCCGGCCCGACGCAACTGTTGCCGTTTGCGTCGCACACGAGCCCGGGCTCTGGAACCATGTCCACCGTGACTGGCGTTCGCGCACCAGAGACCACGTCTCCCCGCCACCGTGGATCAGGCTTCGACATCGTCTTACGCGGTTACGAGCGCAAGCAAGTTGACGAGCACCTCGCCCGTACCACCGCGGAACAGGGGGCCGCTGCCCAGCGAATCGGCGGACTCGAACGGAGCGTCGAGGAGCTGCACGTGGAGCTCCAGAACGCGCAAAAGCAGCGCGGCGGGGCCGAGCCCAGCTATGCGGGACTCGGAGCCCGGCTCGAGAAGATACTGCGCTTGGCGGAGGAGGAGGCAACGGAGCTGCGGGCCGAGGCGCTTGGTCACGCTGAGAACATCCGCAAGGCGGCGGAGACAGCGGCCGCGCAGGTGCGTGCGCGGGCTGAACAGGACGGTCGCGCCCGTCGTGAGCAGATCCAGCAGGAGGCCGCAGGGCTGCTCGACCAGGCCCGCACGGAGGCCTCGCGGGTGCGCTCCGAGGCGGCCACAGAAGCAGGCACCACCCGGGACGAGGCTGAGGGCGTGCGGGAGGCTGCCCGCGCCAGGACGCTGCGGGCGATCGCCGAGTTCGAGATGAGCCTGGCCAGGCGCCGCGATCACGCCGACCACGACCTGGCCACCCGGCAAGAGGCGGCTGAGCGCCACCTCACGCAGAGCAGTGAGCAGGCCGACCAGCTCCGGCTGGAAGCGCAGAAGCTCCGCGACGAGGCTGAGCGCCGCTCTCGGCAGCTACTCGACACTGCGCAGCGGCAGGCTAAGGACACCGTGGCCGAGGCGCGGACGAACGCCGAGCGGGCAAGCCGCGAGGCCGAGCGAGAACTGGCGACGCTGACCCACCGCAGGGACAGCATCAACGCGCAACTGTCGAACGTGCGCGAGATGCTCGCCACCCTCACCGGAGCAGCGGTAGCCGGCGCAGACCCGGGCCACGGCCGCCGCCCC
>JBKOZJ010000174.1:0-6821 GCA_046725875.1 Actinomycetota bacterium | reverse complement strand
GCGAACGGGCGGCTGGCGAACGCACTGGGCAGCATCTACCTCGTGATCGTGGTGGTTGCGGCGGCCGCGGCAATCCCACTCATGATCGCCACAAAGGCGGGCCAGTGAACGGGGCAGCAGCTCGACCACCCGAGTACGGCCAGCTGAGCGCGGTGGTCCCGGGCCGGCGCTACGACGCGGCGCTGCACCTTCTCGATCGGCAGCTCGTAGACCCGAATGGGGAGCTGGTCGCCAAGGTCGACGATCTGGAGCTTGCCGAGCGGACGGACGGACGCCTGGTCGTCACGGCGCTCCTCACCGGTCCCGGGGCGTTCGGGCCGCGACTGGGCGGTCGCCTCGGCCGCTGGGTCGTGAGCATCTGGCGCAGGTTGAGCGACCACGATTCGGCGACTCCGGGCCGGATCCCGTTCTCAGCTGTCTCAGGCATAGACAGTGCCATCCATCTCACCCGGCGCCGGGACTCTCTTGGGGTGGATGGGCTGGAGGTGTGGATCCGTTCCCACATCGTTCGTCAGCTTCCCGGAGCGGGCCATGCACCCGAATGACACACCTGGAGTCGAGACTCGGCGGCTTGGCGACCTACTCGGCATGCGAGTCGTAGCGCCGGGCGGCCAGGAGCTCGGCCGGGTCAGCGACGCGCGGTTGGCGCCCGGACCTGCCGTGAACGGTGCCCGTGCTGAGCTGCTCGTCGACGGGTTCCTCGTCTCTCACGGCCACCCGGGATCGCTGCTGGGTTATGACCGCCGTGAGCGGCAGGGTCCGGCGATCGTCCGCTGGATCGTCCGGGCTATCCAGCAAGCCCGCTACGTCTCATGGCACGACGTGGAAAAGGTCGACTGGAATGGCCGCGCGATTCGATTGCGCTCAGCCGGAACCAGCCCCCTGCAGTCCGTATAGGGGGCTGCAGACCCCGGCGCTGAACCCGCCCGGCCCTACCGGTAGTCGTCCTCGTCGAGTTCCACGATCCGACTCTGCTCGGCGGCGTCGGCCTCATTGACCTCGAAGGGAACGCGAGGGCTGAGGTCTTCGTCATCTTCCCGCACCGGCCGCTGCTGCTCGGCCGAGTCTGCCTCGGGCGCCTCGATATCCATCCGGTCCTCCTCGCGGTCGTCGGGCGTCTCGGCCGGACCCTCGGCATGAATGTCCATCTCGGACATGGATCGTCCCTTCTCCGTCGCCCAACTCTACGCGGATCACAACCCCGGCAGGACACGCCTTCTGCCCATCCACCGGCATGCGCTGCGCTCTACATTTTCTGTATGGGCGATGAGCCGGCGCCGGTCAGCTGGCCGGCGCAAACGGTTAGCATTTCCGGCCGGGAGCTGACGATCAGGCGGGCCGAACCTCGCTCCGACGACGGCACCCTCCAGCCCGCCCTGTTCGTCCACGGCCTCGGCGGCTCGTCGCTGGACTGGACCGAGCTGATGGGCCTGCTTCGTTCCGACATGCTGTGTGAGGCGATCGACCTACCGGGGTTCGGCTACTCCCCGCCGCCCGCACGGCGTCGCGACCAGACGCTCGCGGGCTACTCGCGGGTTTTGGCGGAGCTTATCGAGTTCAACGACCGGGGACCGGTCCACCTCGTTGGCAACTCGATGGGTGGCTCCGTGGTTACCAGGGTCGCGGCCCTGCGGCCAGAGCTGGTCCAGACGCTGACCCTGATCTCGCCCGCGCTGCCCGACCTGCGACCGAGTCGGGACGCAGCCCTGATCGGCATGGTCGGGCTGCCCGGCCTAGGCGCCCGAATCGCTCGCAAGCTCGCTGCCGTCCAGCCGGAGCGCCGGCTCGAGATGCTGCTCAACATGATCTTCGCGGACCCGAGCCGGATCACCCAACTGTGGCGTGATGCCGCCGTTGAAGAGATCAGGCGCCGCGCTGCTCTCCCGTACTCTTCCGCGGTGATGGTGGGCAGCACGCGAGCGATCCTCTGGGCGTACGCCGACCCACGGCCAGGCCGGCTGTGGCGGCTGGCGGCGCGGGTGCAGGCCCCCACCCTCCTTGTTTACGGGCGGGCGGACAAGCTCGTACATCCGCGCAACGCGGGGCGCGCACTGTCGACCTTCCCGAACTCCACGCTGCTGCTTCTGGAGGAGAGTGGTCATGTAGCGCATCTGGAGCATCCCGAGCTGGTCGCGGACGCCATGCGTGAGTTCATTGAGCGCCGGAGGCCGCTGGAGATCTACTGATCCTGATCCAGACCCACTAGAGTCATCGAGAACCACCATCCCGCCGCCCGGCCGCCCCGTCCGGCCCGCTCGATAGCTTCCTGCCCTCATGCCCAAGCACCGGCGAGTTCACCCGCGCCCGCCACGGCGCACTTCGGTAGATCCTGGACGCTCCGGTCGGTCATCTCTCCGCGACAGTGAGGTGCGGTCTCGCCGGTCGGCCGCGGCCATACTGCTGAACCTGCTCGGCGTGGGTACGCTCGCCATCGCCGCGATCTTTTACGTGGATACGTTCGGGTTCAATCTGCCCGTCGGCGTTGATGACCAGGCCGATCCTCCGTCGCCCCGCCCCGGCGACCTGCCGGCTCCTGCGTCGAGCGGCGGTGATCAGGTACTTGTACAAGGCGAGTCGGGCAACGTCGAGACGCCGACGGCGACCCCTCCGCGGGTGGCGAAAGTGGTCAACGGCCGCGAGCAGCCTGCGCCGGTCGACCCGCCACAGCGCGGGAACGGCAGCTACCAAGTCGTTGCCGGCTCCCAGCGGCCGCCGGAGCGGTCGGACGGGCCTGTCATGAAGTACATCGTCGAGATGGAGCGCGGGCTGCCCTTCGACCCCAGGGAGTTCGCCGCGACGGTGCACACGGTCCTCAACGATCCGCGGAGCTGGGGGAGTGGCGGGCGGATGCAGTTCGAGCGGGTCGACCATGGTCCGGTGCGCATCCGAGTCTCGCTGTCGAGCGCCACCCTTACCGATCGCATGTGTTCCCCGCTGCGCACCTTTGGCGAGGTCTCGTGCTGGGACGGCAGCCGCGCCGTCATCAATGCCGAGCGATGGGGGCAAGGCGCGCAGACCTACGGGGCGGACATCCTGAGCTACCGGGAGTACGTGATCAACCACGAGGTCGGTCACGGCCTCGGCCACGACCATGTCGGCTGCCCGCGGCGCGGTGCGCTTGCTCCCGTGATGCTCCAGCAGACGAAGAGCCTCGAGGGTTGCAAGCCCAACCCGTGGCCATACCCCGACTAGGAACCCCACGAAGTTTTGATCGCTTCGCTCCAAAAACTCGCGGGGATCGCGCCTGGGAAGTTGCTCGACGTCGACATGTCACCGGGAAGCGAGGTGGTCGGGCGGCAGGGTGGGGTTGGTCAGCTTGCGTCGTCCGCGTGGAGGAATGCCAGCCCGGGTGGCAGGGTTGGGTGAGTACGGGGACCGCCGGTACCGCAGCCGGCTATCCGACGTGGCCATCTCTGACCTGGAGGCTCGACGTGGCTTTGCCGCCGCTAGTTGGACCTGCTGCCGAGCTGACTGTCGACGAGGTCCGGCGCTACTCCCGGCATCTGATCATCCCCGATGTGGGCATGGCCGGGCAGAAGCGGCTCAAGAACGCGAAGGTGCTGGTCGTCGGCGCGGGTGGGCTCGGCTCGCCGGCGCTCATGTATCTCGCAGCCGCCGGCGTCGGCACGCTAGGCATCGTCGACTTCGACGTGGTCGACGAGTCCAATCTGCAGCGGCAGATCATCCACGGCCAGTCTGACGTCGGCCGGTCGAAGGCCGAGTCGGCGCGCGACAGCGTCCGCGAGATCAACCCGCACGTCGAAGTCGTACTGCACGAAGCGCGGCTGGACTCCTCGAACGCGATGGACATCTTCCGGCCGTACGACCTAATCATCGACGGCACCGACAACTTCGCCACGCGCTATCTCGTCAACGACGCGTGCGTCTTGCTCGGCAAGCCCTACGTCTGGGGCTCGATCTACCGCTTCGACGGTCAGGCAGCGGTGTTCTGGGCCGAGCATGGGCCGTGCTACCGCTGCCTCTATCCGGAACCGCCGCCGCCGGGCATGGTTCCCTCCTGCGCGGAAGGCGGTGTCCTTGGCGTCCTGTGCGCATCCGTCGGCTCGATCCAGGTCAACGAGGCGATCAAGCTGATCAGCGGCATAGGTGAGCCGTTGGTCGGCCGGCTCGTGATCTACGACGCGCTGGAGATGTCCTACCGAGAGGTCAAGGTCCGCAAGGACCCCGAGTGCGCGGTCTGCGGCAAGAACCCCACCGTCACCGAGTTGATCGACTACGAGGCGTTCTGCGGCGTGATCTCGGAGGAGGCTGCCGACGCCGCTCGCGACGCCACCATCTCGGTCCGGCAGCTCAAGTCGATGATGGATGCCGGCGACGACTTCATCCTGGTCGACGTGCGCGAGCCGAACGAGTACGAGATCGTCTCGATCCCGGGTTCGGTGCTGATCCCGAAGGGCGAGTTTCTCTCTGGCGGGGCGCTGGCCCGGATGCCTCAGGACAAGCGGATCGTCCTCCACTGCAAGACGGGCGCTCGCTCGGCGGAGTGCCTGGCGGTGCTGAAGGGCGCCGGATTCGGCAACGCCGTTCACGTGGGCGGTGGGGTCGTGGCCTGGGTCAACCAAATCGAGCCCGACAAGCCGGTCTACTGACCTACCTCGCCCGCCCCGGCTCGTCGGAGGCGGTGTAGCGCACCGTCCCTCGACGAGCCGGCGGCCGAATGGGCGGATGAATTCCACTCCCGTCCGCTCGTACACGTCCACGGCTCGGTCGAACGCCAATGATCGCAACCTTCTGCTCCACGGGTCGACGGCGGCACCCCAACCGTCCGCGGCATCCGTCGGTGGCCTCCGGCATTCTGCAGATATGCCGGATACGGAGTTCGTGGACGCCGTGCTCGACGTTGTGGACCGGATCCCGGCCGGGCGGGTAATGGCGTATGGCGACATCGCGGAGTATCTGGGCCGCGGTGGGCCCCGGATGGTCGGTCGCGTCATGGCGCTGCACGGCGGGGCCGTGCCGTGGTGGCGGGTGGTGCGCGCGGACGGCTCGCCGGTCCAGGGCTACGAGCACGAGGCGCTGAAGCGGTTGACCGCGGACGGCACCCCGCTGCGTCCGACCGGTGATCGAGTCGACATGCCAGCGGCACGCTGGCATCCGTAATCAGCCCGGCCGCGTGCTGCGGCGGGCGGCGACCCGCAAGTCGCGAATCCGCGCCTGGTCGACCGATCGTGGGTTGTCGATCTGGGCCACGGCGACGTGGCCGGACGCTAGTCGCTCTCAGTCGAGCGCAGTGCGAAAGCCGTCCCGCCAGCTCGGGTGAGCGGGTTGCCAGCCGAGTTCGCGCTTGGCCTTCGCGTTCGAGGCGCCGCGGATCTCGGTCATCATGGCGAACCCGCTGGGACCGAGCGCGAGCCGGCCGAGCCAGGCGGGCATGCGGCGCGGTGGTCTGGCGCCCACCGCTGCGGCAAGGACCGGCAGCCACTCCCGGACCGGTGCTGGGTCGTCGTCCACGATGTTGTAGATCCCCGGCGCGCCATGCTCGGTCGCTTCGACCGTCGCCGCTGCGGCATCGTCGATGTGGACAAACGACCAGATGCCGCCGCCGCGGCCCACAATCGGGAGGCGGCCCTTACGGAGCATCGTCATCGTCTCGGAGTTCGGCTCGGTCATGCTCCCGGGGCCATAGAAGCCGCCATATCGCAGCACGAGCCCCTCGATGCCGTCCGCGGCCAGGACCGCGGCCTCGACATGCTTGATCGCGGCCAAGGTCGACCGCATCCCGGCGAAGGGGTCCCTGGTGAGCGGATCGTCTTCGGTCTTGACCGGGCCGCCGGTCCGCTCGTAAGGCCAGCCGGCGTAGCTCTGGGCCACGACTCTGCGGACTCCGGCGTTTCGTGCCGCATCGAGCAGGATGTCCGTGCCCTCCGTCCGCAGTCGGTTGGTCAAAGCGAAGCTCCGGTCCATATTGCGGGGGTTGATGCCTGCGGAGAGCGCGGTCATCTGGTGGAGGACGACATCGGGTTCGGCTTTCAGCACCGCTGCCGTCATGGCATTGCGGTCCAGCCCATCGGCGATCACCGGCTCGGCGCCGAGCCGGGTCAGCGCGTCTGCCTTGGCCGGCGTCCGCGTCGTGCCGACCACATCGTGGCCGCGGCGAACGAGCATGGGCACCAGCGGGGTTCCGATGTTGCCGGTTGCACCGGCAACGAAGATCTTCATCGTTCTCGCCTCTCGTACGGATCGGTATTCGTCCCCCTTGCGACGGAGCCCCATCCACCGCCGTGACAGTGACGTCGGTCACACTCGGCGGGTCGGGTCACGACCGCGCTAGGTTCGATGCGTGCCTGGCGCCGACGTGGCCGGCCGGAGTGGTACCGATGCATTTGGCGAGCTGCGGCCGCTGATGTTCTCGATCGCCTACCGAATGGTGGGCAGCGTCAGTGAGGCCGAGGACATCGTCCAGGACGCGTACCTCAGGCTCTATCAAGGTGGGCGGCTCGACCCCGGGTCAGGTGCGAACGCCGAGCCGCTGCGGTCTCCAGAGGCATACGCGGCGACCGTCACCACCCGGCTGGCCATTGACCATCTCCGCTCGGCCCGGGTGCGCCGGGAGGCTTACGTCGGCCCGTGGCTGCCCGAGCCGCTCCTCACCGACCCCGGGGCGGATCCGGCGCACGAGGTGGAGCGGGATGAGTCGCTGTCGATGGCGGTACTCGCACTGCTCGAGCGTCTGTCTCCGGTGGAGCGGGCCGTCTTCGTCCTGCGCGAGGTCTTCGAGT
Source organism: Actinomycetota bacterium (assembly GCA_046725875.1). Classification (GTDB taxonomy): domain Bacteria; phylum Actinomycetota; class Actinomycetes; order JAKEEW01; family JAKEEW01; genus JBKOZJ01. The sequence continues at coordinate 81 of JBKOZJ010000174.1, read as the reverse complement.
ACGAGTACGAAGACATCGCCGCGGTGGTCGGCAAGGAACCCGATAACTGCCGGCAAATCATGACCCGGGCACGTCGGCATA
>JBKOZJ010000173.1:0-21607 GCA_046725875.1 Actinomycetota bacterium | reverse complement strand
ACGCACCGCCCCTCGGCTGTGCGCACCCGAGCCTGCGTTGGGGCGTACGTGCACGAGCTGTGCCGCCACCTTGCTGGGTGCGAATCGGCCGTCGTTCAAGGCGGTGTCAAAGATCGCGACCGAGATCTGCCCGCCCGGTCGACTACCCACGGTGGAATGGCCGGCGCTGCCCGCGCGGCCGCCCTCCTCGCAGAACTGTTGTGAACGAAGGACGCGAGCGTCTGCGGTGGGAAACGCCTACGCCTCGCCGGGGTCGTCGCCGCGAGTGCGGCTGTTCAGCGCCAGGCGCAGCACGGCGAGGTCCGCATTGAGTCGGTTGTCCGAGATCGGCGGCGGATCCGGATCGGGGAACGGAAAGGGCCATCCAGGACGGGGGTCGTCAGCGTAGCGGGGAACGATGTGGGTGTGAAGGTGGGGCACGGAGTTGCCCAGCAGGTTGTAGTTGAGCTTGACGGGAGCGAAGGCGGCCTCGATTGCCCGGCCGACGCGCAGCACATCGCGACCATAGGTCGCCGCTTCGTCGTCGGTGAGCTCGGTTGGCTCGACAACATGGCGGCCGCGGAAGACGGCGACCGTCAGGCCGCGCTGGATGTCGGCCCGGACGAGGTAGGCGTCGCACCGGTCGCCGGCGAAATACCGCACGCCAAAGTCAGTCCGGTCGGGCCGGCCGTCGGCGCACGACGGGCAGCCACGCCCTGCCCGCCAGGCGTAGAACTGTTTCGACCACTCCATCGGGGGTCAACCGTATCCTTGGCGGATGCCTGAGACGCCCGAGCAGCTGCACGCCCGCGCCGTCGAAGCCCTCCGGGCGCCACCGGTCCAGGAGTGGGACACCTGGCCGTTCGAGGGCGAGGTTCGGCCCAGACGCCTGGCGCCGCTGACACCGGAGCCGACGATCAGCGGCCAGGGCGGCAGGGACTGTCGGGCCTGCGCGACGCCGGACTCCGAGTACCTGTGGACGACGGGGCGATGGCGGGTCACCATCCCCGGCAAGCCGAGCGGCCTGCCGGTCGTCGTGATCCTCGAACCGCGTCAGCATTTCCCCGGGCCCGCAGACCTCCCCGAGGACCTCGCCCACGAGCAGGGCGTGATGCTGGGCCGCGTCGAGCGGGCCGTGCTGGCCGTGGCCGGCATCGCGAGGGTACACATCGGCCGCTGGGGGGAAGGTGCCGAGCACCTGCATTGGTGGTTCTTCGGCCGACCCGAAGGCTTCGGCCAGCTGCGCAGCTCATTCGCCGAGATCTGGGATGAGGTCCTACCACCGACGCCACGGAACACCTGGGAGGACAACCTTGATCGTGTAGTCCAAGCGCTGAAAGCGCAGGACGCCGACGCCTCCTGATCGTCGCTCGGTGCGGCCCAGTCACGTTCTGGCTGGAACCCGTTCCTAGGCGAGGAGGCCGTCGTCGGCGACGGTCGTTTGGGGCACCGGCCGCGGCGGATATGCCGTGCAGGTCATGGCATGGGCTTGGGTGGCCCGTGATGAAGTCATGCGGATCCCGGCGTGGTGCGACGTGGGCCCGAATCGGATCTGCGTTCGCCCAACAGAGAATTTCTTCGCCCCAGTAACCTGTGAGGTGCCGATTCGCGGTCACGCCCATGATCTGTGAGTTGTCGGATGCCTGTCCCCTGGGTCGATAGGCCGGGCATCACGTCGCTTGAGCTGCTGTCGATCGGACCTTCCGGGTCGGGAAGGCTCAGGAGCGGGTCGGCAGCCCCCGAAGGAAGTCGATCAGGCCAGCGAAGTAGGTCTGCTGATCGTCGTACATGGCCAGATGGCTTCCCTCGGGACAGTAGAGATAGCGACCGCGTGGCAAGAGTCTGGCCATCATCTCCAGGTGTGCCGGATCCATGGTGTCGTAACGGGCGCCGATGATCAGCGTCGGAACGTCGACCTGGTGCAGGTCGGCGACCCGGTCCCAGTTGGCTAGCTTGGCGTCTTGGCTCATCCCGAGTTCGCTTGGTCCCTGCATTGGCACGTAGATCTTCCGGTTGATGTGCGCCAATCCACGCTGCGTTGGCTCCGGCCAGGTGTCTGCAGGCAGTCGCAGCAAGTGGCGTTCGTAGTAATGCGGAATCAGCAGCTGCATGTAGCGCGGGTTGTCGGTGTCGCCGGTCGCCTCCAGGGCCTTGATCTCGGCCAGCGCATCTTGGTCCATCGCTGGCATGAGCACTTGCTCGGCGTACGCCTGGTATGCAGGTGCGCTCGCCATCATGTTCGAGATCACCAGCCCGCGTAGCCGCTCCTGGTGTGCCAAGGCGTACTCGATGGCGAGCATCCCGCCCCACGACTGGCCGTAGAGGACGAAGTTCTCACGGCCCAGGCCAAGAGCGCTGCGGACCTGCTCGACCTCGTCGACAAACCGGTCCAGCTCCCACAGCAACGGGTCGTCGGGTTGGTCACTGAAACCCGAGCCGAGCTGATCGTAGTAGTAGTACTCGATCCCTGCGGCTGGAAGGTAGCTGTCGCAGGCCTCCAAGTATTCGTGCGTGGCCCCCGGTCCGCCATGGAGCAGCAGGACCTTGAGCTCCGGGTTGTTGCCGATCCGCTTGGTCCACACGGCGAACTGGCCGCCAGGCGTATCGATGGGAATGCGGCGAGCCCCACCGCCGAGCCGGTCTTCACGACCGGAGTAGTCAAGATAGCGATCGGCAGTATCCATCGCCCTCTCCCAAAACCGTCGGGTCGAGTGTCGGCCACATCCGGCTTCTGTTGCATTGAGCGATCTCAGGCGATCTTGACCGAAATCCTACGTCCCGAGCCCGAGGCTTCGCGTCCGTTCTGCTGGAAGGGCGCGGGTACGCAGGGGCGGCTGGCGCCGGAGGGCGGAGTCAGGGCTTGAGTAGTCCGCCCACCCACCAGTCGTGCGGTTGGCCATCATTGGCGACGCCGCGGCTGCGAAGGGTCCCTTCGAGGGTGAAGCCGAGCTTCTCCGCGAGTGCGCGGGAGGCGGCATTCCCGACCATCGCCCACCACTCGATCCGGTGTGCCTTCAGTGCAGTGAAGCCCCAGAAGCACAGCGCTCGGGCGGCCTCCGTGGAGTACCCATGGCCGCGCTGCTCCTTGGCCGCCCAGTAGCCGAGTTCGTAGACGCCTTGACCCCGCCTGGTCAAGCAGAAGGAGCCGACGAGGGCTCCGTTGTCCTTGCGGAAGGCGCCCAGGATGTAGTCGTAGTCCGTGGCCCAGCCCTTGGGCACTTCCTCTCCGACGTATTTTTCGGCATCCTCGCGCCGGTACGGCGACGGCACCGGGGTGTAGTACTGAATGTCGGCGTCTTGGCAGGCTTCGTACACCATGTCGGCGTCGGAAGGCGTGAAGGACCGCAGCAGAAGGCGTGTCGTCTCGAGGGTCACCGGATCCATGGTGAGCAGTATGAACACGTCTGGAGGGGCGACCAACGGGTTTTCGGCGGGTTTGCGCAGGTTCGCTGCGGGGGTGGCCGATCCGCGCTGGCGTGGTCGCACAAGCGGTACTAGATCAACTGCGGCCATTCCCGCGGTCCGCGAGATCCATCCACGTGACCACCGAGATGCCATGGCAGCGACAGACCGGACCGAGTCAGAAGGGGAGCACCACCGCGAGTGAGCAAGAGTGCCTCGGCCTCATCCGGCGTTGGGCCGATGTCGAGCTTGGCGGCGACGCCGACGGCTGCGGCGATGACCCGCTCGCCCCGGATTTGGTGGTCGGCGCGGGCGCGGCAGGGATGGCGTTCACGAACGCGCTGATCGACTACCCACCACCCCCTTGATGGAGCGCGACATAGATTCGGTCCCGCAGCTGGTTCGCCTCGGCGTCGGTCAGCGTACGATCCCAAGGCCGCAGCACGATGCGCGTCAGCAGATTCCGCTGCCCTGGTTGCATCTCCAGCCGCCCCCGTGCGACGTCAGGCAAGTCGGCATAGCTGGCGACGGCAAGCAGGGCGACCGACTCGACGGCGTCGGCATCGGCGCCTAGCGCCTCCCTCACCCGATCCCCGAGAGCCTCGGCGCTGATCTCGGCATCAGCGTCCACCGCGACAGACACGTCGCGATGGACCGGCGGGAGCGTGGAGACTGCCTGATAGGGCCGGAGATCCAGCAACTGGGCAGCAATCCGCGGATCGGACGAGCGAAGCAACCGGATGTCCGGAATCCCCTTGCGGAGCATGAGCAGCCGGTCCAGGCCGAGTCCCATCGCAAGCCCAGTCCATGTCCGACTTGGCATGTCTGAGTGCGGCGTCTGGGAACCGCTTCCGGCTCCGAGCTGGGAGCCGGCGGAACGGAGGCCAGAGCCTGAAAGCACCGCCGGCGCGGCGAGGCCGCATTCGCCGATCTCGACCCACTGTTCCCCGTCGATCCCGTCCGGTCCGCCGGCGTGCCCGCTCTCGGTCGGGATCGCCGCATCGATCTGACGACCACCGATGGTGTACGGATGCCCGGTCGCGACCGTACGCCACGACGCATTGGGCAATGCACCTGTCACCACGCTGGTGATCATTTCCTCGAGGTCGGTTTCAGCAAGGTGGCGCCGATTGCTGACCCGCCACAAATCGACTTGATGTGGCGTGCCGGTGTGCAACCGGTCCACCGCATCCCGGCGATAGCAGAGGCCCGGGCAGACGAGCAGGACGTCCATGCCGGCTGGTTCAGCAGGTGCGGATTTGGCCAGGGCCCGCAAGGCGGGCGGGATTAGCGCCGAGGAGTGGCTGCGGAGGACGCGGCTGTCATCGACGTAGCGCGTATAGCGGGAGTCGACGGTCACCGCGTCCGCTGCGTACCCGAGATGCCAGTAGTTGTCGGCGAGGGTCACGACGCGGTCGCCGAGTACGACCTGGACCTCGGTCTGCGGCCACCCCCGCTGCAGCGACGAAACGATCTCCTCGAGGAGCAACTGGACAGCATGTGGTCCCTGCGTGGGATCCGTGAGATCCCGGATCGACAAATCTCGCCCGAGCGCATCGGGGCGCAAGAGGGTGGGGGACATGACTAAGCCTCCGAGGCAGGAGTGGGGACGGTGGGTGCAGAAGTCCCCGGCCAGCGGAGGCGGAGCTGTGAGCCACAGGGTGTCAGTTGGTGGGCGTAGCAGTCGCCCGGGTGGCGTTCCTCCACCAGCCGGGGCGACCAAATCGCTGAGTACGCGTGATGCTCACGCTGTCAATCATAGGCAGAGCACTGGCTTTCGATGAGTTTTGGGTCGAGGAGGAGTCCTTGTTTATTGACCGAGTCGAGGAGGCTGGTTTGGCCACGTTCGTGTTGATCCACGGTGCGGGGGACACCGCTTGGTACTGGCATCTTCTGGAGCCCGAGCTTCGTGATCGCGGCCACGAGGTCGTCGCCATGGATCTGCCGTGCGACGAGGACTCCGCCGGATTGCCCGAGTACGCCGATACGGTGCTCACAGCAATCGGAGACCGCCGGGATCTCGTGCTGGTGGCGCAGTCCTTCGGTGGGTTCACCGCGCCGCTGGTGTGCGAACGGGTGCCGGTTGATCTGATGGTGTTGGTGGCGGCGATGGTCCCCGCTCCGGGTGAGGCGCCGAACGATTATTGGGCAAACACGCACTATGCGGCGTCGAGATCCGAGGACGCCGAACGTGGTGACCCCGTGGATGAGGAGCAGGCGGGGACGATCGCCACCTTCTATCACGACGTTCCCGCCGACCTCGCGGCGGAGGCCGTGCGGCGCGGGCGGCACCAGTCCGAAGCGCGCATGACGGAGCCTTCGCCGCTGAGGGCGTGGCCGGACGTTCCGACGAGGGTGTTGGTGTGTCGCGACGACCGCCTGTTTCCCGTCGACTGGTTGCGTCGGGTCGTCACAGAACGGCTGGGAATCACTCCCGACGAGATCGATAGCGGGCACTGCGTCGCCTTGAGCCGGCCCAAAGAGCTCGCCGATCGACTCCATGGCTTCCTTTCGTAGCGACATGCGCTCTGGTCTGTGGCTGCCCCTGTTCGAGGAGCTTGCCGACCCGCGGGTGGTGGCGCGTCTGGCCGCCGACGCGGAGGAGCGAGGCTGGCACGGGGTGTTCGTGTGGGATCAGCTCCGCTGGCGTGAGCCGATAAAGCAAGTGGCCGATCCGTGGATCACCTTGGCGGCGATCGCGGCCGCGACCGAGCAGGTGATGCTGGGCCCCATGGTCACCCCGCTGGCGCGCCGCCGCCCGGCCAAGGTGGCACGGGAAACCGCGACGCTGGATCGGCTCAGCGGTGGCCGCCTCATCCTCGGCGTGGGTCTGGGCGGGGACCAGTTCGCCGGCGAGTTCTCAAAGACCGGGGAGCAGGTCGACGATCGAGCGCGGGGCGAGATGCTCGACGAGGCACTCGCGATCCTTGTGGCCGCCTGGTCCGGCGAGCCGGTCAACCATCGCGGCAGGCATTACCTCGTCGATGACGTGCAGTTCCTGCCTCGGCCGGTGCAACGGCCGCGGATACCGGTGTGGGCCGCGGCGTTCCCGGGCAACGTCAAGCCACTGCGCCGAGCGGCCCGTTACGACGGCTTCTTCCCGGTCAACCTCGAAGGTGTGGATCAATTCGCGCAAGCCGTGGCAGCAGTCCGCGATCTACGGGGGGACACCACGGCGCCCTACGAGGTCGCCGTCGAGCTTCGTCCCGGCCGCGACGTCGCCCCATACGTCGAGGCAGGTGCCACTTGGTGGATGACCGAATTGGAACCGGGAGTCTCGCTGGACGAGGTGCGCGGTGTGATTCGAGACGGCCCGGCGCGATGATCCGGTCCCGTTCGTGTCTAGGGCTCTCGCGGCACGCGGACCACGACACACACGCCTCCTGGATTTGGGACTTGCTTCAGTTCCCCATCGGCACAGCCTGATCGACGAGCTGCCACCAACACGTCGTCGGGTGTCGCGGCGCTCGCCGGGGCGCCGACCCCAGGAGTCCTCACCCGAGCGACGTATGGCCGTTAGCCGGCGAGTGTGCGGAATCGTTATCGAACGGTGCCCCATAGCTCGTATCAGCCGGGTCGCTGCAACCTCTAGATGCCGTAGCGGCCGCTCGATCTTGTAGATCGCGTAACCGGACCATATGTCGCTCATGTCGGTTGATACATCGCTGGGGGGATCATGTCCGTCCGCAATAAGTTCTTGCCAGAGGTTGAAGAGCGGTCGACCTTCCTGATCCGGAACCAGATGCCGAGAAGGCTGGAGATCATTGGGACGCATACGCTGAAGCTGGCTCCCCTGCAGCAGGTTCGCGTCGATTATCGGCCCTACCAGTACCTTGGTCAGGCGGCCGTGCATGCGTATACCGACCGCGCTGTTGCTTGGGAGAAGGAGCCGGTCAGGTCGACGAGGGTCTGGGCTACCGCCTGGCTGACGTTGATCGCCGTTGTGTCCGTGGTCGGGGCCGTTGCGATGGTGCTGTCGGATCCGCGGCGGTGGTGGCTTGCCGCTGCGGCGGGAGTCATCGCCGTCCTCTGCATCGTTACTGCCGCCGCGCTGAATCGCCCCGTATATGAGACAGACGACGATCCAGCGGTGACCCGTGAGGTTGGTCGGCGCCTCAGTGGCTGGCAGTTCACCAAGGATGTGGCCCTAAGCGCTCTGCAGAAGCTCGCTCTGCTGATCGTCCTGGCGGTCGGCATCCTCGGCCCGGCGGTAGCCATCTACTACGGCAGCGAGCTATCTGAGATTCTGTCGGTGTCTGGCTGGGTGCATGTTGATCTCGTCGGTGACGAGAGCAGCTATCCGGTCATTGTGGCTCGCGGCCTTCAGATCGCCCTGGTGGTCGTCTTGGCGTTGATTCCCGGCCTCATGTATTTCCAGTTCGATCGCGAGAAGCTCACCACGCTCATGGATCGCTGGGTGCACCACGCGTTCCGGCTAGACCCAACTCTGCACACCCTGTCCGACGTTGATGCAAAGTACGGCCGGCGGGTGGAGGAATTCTACGGAGCGTCCTTTGACAGCGGGGTGGCAACCGAGAAGAAACGGACGACGACTCGCAGCCCTTTGTACGTCGTCACCTTTTTGCTCGCCCTGGGCTGGATCGCGGTCCTGCTCAACACCCCCGCTGACGTCTCGGTCCGGAACGGCAGCCTTGTCAGCAACACAGGTCCGGCCCAGGAGCTTTCGCTCATCCAGCAGTTCATTCAGCCTGCCTTCACGCCAATGACCTGCGCGTTCCTCGGCGCATACTTCTTCGCCGCTCAGGTGGCACTGCTCGGCTACGTCCGAGGCGACCTGCGGCCGAAGACCTACAATGTCGTGACCGTCCGTATCCTCGTCGCCGTCATCCTCGCCTGGATGCTGCAGGGACTGTTCGGCGCACCGACGTGGGTTCTGGCTGCATCCTTCCTGGCTGGCATCGTTCCGGACACCGTGCTGCGGTATATCCGCGATGTCCCCCCGCAGGTAAAGCTGCGATGGGTCTCTCGGCGGTCAGCCGACAACCGTCAAGCTGCCGGCGGTCAAGCGACGAGCAGCTCAGGCACGGAGCCGCTCAACGAGTTCGAGGACCGTTCCCCGCTCCTCGCCCTGGACGGCATCAGCATCTACGAGCGGACCCGGCTAGCTGAGGAAGGGATCACCAGCATCCAGGCCCTGGCCAGGCACGACCTTGTCGACCTCATGCTGAGTTCGCGGATTCCTGCCTCACGGTTGATCGACTGGCTTGACCAAGCGCTGCTCTACCAGCACGTCACCACTGCCGACCGCCGACAGCTGCGTCGTGCGGGCATTAGGACTGCAACCGAGCTGCTCGCAGCAAGTAGAACCGCACATGGCAGAGATCTCGTGATCCAGCAATTGCCGGACGAGGGCCACAGACTGCCTTTGATTCTTAAAGCGCTGCGCGGTGACGAATGGCTCACCTACGTCATGCACTGGCGCTCGCACGACGACACTCAGGAGCCGGGCCGGACCATCTACACCGACAGCGGCCTAAAACCAGAGTTGGTACCGGTTGCTCATAACGGCTCCGCTGAGGCTCCGACGGTGCAGCCTCCATCGTCCCGCCTCGAACTCGCCGGAGTCGGTCACTTGCCCATGGCGAACCACCAGCACACTGACACTCCAGCAGAAGCGCCTGCGTCCGCGGCTCAATCGTCATAGCGATCACGCCGAGATGCGAGCGATGCGCTGCCATCAGCATCCTTGACGTCCCGTGCAGCAACGCCCTCAGACATCGCCACTCGCGACCATGCCGATGACGGCGCGCCCTCACGAGGCGGTTAGGGCAGTTGCCGTGACGGCTATCACGTGAGAAATGTGGTGGCCGGACGTGCCGGGCCCGCCGCAGACTGTCCCCGATGGTGTCGATCACCTGGGGTCCCGACATCGCGCGGGTGTACGACGAGACGTACGCCGCGGGGTTCGACCGGGCCGTGCTTGATCCTCTTGTGGATTTTCTGGCCGACCTGGCACGGGGTGGGCCGGCGGTGGAGTTCGCGGTGGGTACGGGTCGCGTGGCTTTGCCGCTGGCCGAGCGTGGCGTACCGGTGCACGGTATCGAGCTTTCCCCGCACATGGCGGAGCGACTGCGGGCGAAACCCGGCGCGGAGGCTGTGCCAGTGACGATCGGCGATATGACCACGACCCGCGTTCCGGGCTCCTTCTCGCTGGTGTACCTGGTGGCCAACACGATCATGAACGTGACGACGCAGGAGGAGCAGTTGGCGGTCTTCGCGAACGCGGCTGCTCACCTGGACCCCGACGGCTGCTTCGTCGTCGAGGTGATCGTTCCGCAGTTGCAGCACGTGCCGCCCGGGGACCCGGCCCGCGTGTTCAGGCTCGACTCGGACCATGTCGGGATCGAGACGTTCGACGACCTGGCCGGGCAGATCGCGTGGTCGCACCACTGGATGCACGTGCGGGGGCGCCTCATTCGGCATTCCGCGCCCTACCGCTACGTCTGGCCGTCTGAGCTGGAGCTCATGGGCGTGATTGCCGGCTTTCGGCTGCGGGAACGGTGGGCGAGCTGGCAGCGCCAGCCGTTCACCTCGGATAGCACCAGCCAGATCGCTGTCTTCGAGAAGTCCCAGCGACGCGACCGCCGGCGCCTTCCCCAGAGCCATCCAAGTCCGTCCGCCCGTGGGTCAGCGTTCCGATGAATCGGCAAGGCGCGCCGATGCCCGTTCGTCAAACAAACATCCGGACGTGCCGCGACTGGTGCCGCGACCGGGCCCGGCCGGCCGGCTGGGGCGCGGGTCAGAGGCCGGGGATCAGCACGCTTAGGCAGGTGACGCAACCCTCGAGCTTCTCGTACTCGCCGATGTCGACGGCGACCGGCGTGAAGCCGAGGTCGGCCACGAGCGCCGCGGTGCGCGGCGCCGACGCGGCCAGTAGCACGAGGTCATCACCGAGCGGTACGACGTGGCAGCCAGCATCCTCGTCGACCACGCGCACCGACTGCTGAAGCGCGGTCGCGTCGAGCAGTTCCGGCCGCGCAAGCAGGGTGTCGTCCGGCAGCGCGGTTACGGCCGACTTGAGGTGCAGCACGTTGTGCAGCGGGACCGGGACTACACTGCGCACGCGGGTTGCCACGTGACCGCGCAGCTGGGACACCCCCTCGCCGTTGGTGCGGCCGCCTAGGCCTACGTACACGGTGCTACCGACCTGCAGTACGTCGCCGCCGTCCAGCGTCCCGGAAGGCTTGATGCGCACGAACTCGAGCCCGACGTCGCGTACAGCGGTCTCCGTGCCCATGGTCTCCGGACGGCGCTGTGGCGCGCCCGGCCGAGTGATCACCGCTAGGCCGTCGCAGACTACGACGGTGTCTTCGACGAACACTGAGTCGGGGCAGTGGTCGGCGGGGGTTACCTCGCGCACGTCCCAGCCGGCTTCGGCGAGCGCGGCCCGGTACGCCTCGTGCTGGCACCGGGCGTGCGCGACGTCGACGTCGCTGCGCTCGATGTGGGTGACGAGCCCTTCGGCCAGCCGGCCGCTGGGTCGGCGGACCAGGGCAATGCCTCGCGTCATGCCACGAGTCTGCCCAGCTTAGGAAGGGCAGGCAGTCGGCCGGCTTGCGGCGCTATGACGGGAGCAACACGCTGCAAGGTGCGGCTGGGCCTGGCGACGACTCGCGGCGCGGATTGCGAACGAGGGGTGTCCGGCGAACCCGTGTCCGCTGCATGGAGGGTATGTCCGCGGCTCGGATACGTCGAACCACGCCTGCCTGGACCAGCCGGCGCGGGGCCTCACCCACTGCTTGGTGAGGCCCCTCACATGAGGCGTTGCTCGCCCGCACGACGGCATGGCGAGCTTCGCGGTGCTTTCCGGAGGCGGGTCCCAAAGGCCGTTAGCGTGGCACGGCCCGCAGGGCCAGGAAGCCTCTCGGCTCGCGAGACAGGCGTTGATAGTCCGCGGGGTCGATCTCGGCGGCCGTTGGCGTCGGACGCGGTTCGAGCAGCCTTTCGATGAGGAAGCCGGCATAGAACAGTTCTTCGCATGTCCGCTCGAGGGGTGCCAGCCAGTAGTGCACCGTCCAGCCCTTGCTCCACACCTCCTTGATGACGCGGACGTCGAAGTAGCTGCCGCCGTGCCGCAGCCACTCACCAGTTGGGTGCTGCCGCGACAGGACAAGCGCCCCGCCGGGACGCAACACACGGTGCAGCTCGCGCAGCGCCGCGATCCGGTCGTCGACGTACTCGATCGCCAACGCGAGCAGGACCAGGTCGACGGAGGAGTCGGGCAGCCAGTCCAAGGGGTTCGCTAGGTCGTGAACGCGGAACTCACCCGACGGGACCCGCTCACGGCAGAGGTCGATCATGCGGGGGCTGTGATCGAACCCGATGACCTGCGCGCCGCGGGCCACCAGCACCTCCGCGTACAGGCCGGGACCACACGCGGCGTCCAGCACCCGGCGTCCGAGGACATCGCCAAGCAGGTCCAAACAGACCGGCCGGTCGTAGTGCGCGTTGTAGAAGCTATCAAGGGCGTGGTCGAGGAACTCGTCGGCGAACACTTCGTACTGCGGCTCCGGACCGACCCTGTCACTCATCCGCCGATCCTCGCATCGACCGGCACCCGCCCAGCTCCCCGAGCGCGCGGCGCCGCACCACCGACCGATCTCCGATCTTCGTTGTGCAGATAGTGAGGGTCGCCTCCTAAGCTGGACGCATGGCCGAGTTCATTTATGTGATGCGGCACGCCCGCAAGGCGCACGGCGACAAGGTGATCCTGGACGACGTCACGCTGGCGATGTACCCAGGAGCCAAGATCGGCGTCGTAGGACCCAACGGCGCCGGCAAGTCGACCGTGCTCCACGTCATGGCCGGACTCGACCAGCCGTCCAATGGCGAGGCCTTCCTCACCCCTGGCTACTCCGTGGGAATCCTCGAGCAGGAGCCAAAGCTCAACGAGGCCAAGACGGTCCTCGGCAACGTCGAGGAGGGGGTGGCCGAGACCAAGGAGATGCTCGACCGTTTCAACGAGATCGCCGAGAAGCTCGCCACCGACTACTCCGACGATCTGCTGGCCGAGATGGGCAGGCTGCAGGAGCAGCTCGACCACCGCAACGCCTGGGATCTCGAGTCGCAGCTCGAACAGGCCATGGATGCGCTGCGCTGTCCGCCACCGGACATGGACGTCATGGTGCTTTCCGGCGGCGAGCGGCGCCGGGTCGCGCTCTGCAAGCTCCTGCTCCAGCAGCCCGACCTGCTGCTGCTCGACGAGCCCACCAACCACCTCGATGCCGAGTCGGTTCAGTGGCTCGAGCAGCACCTCGAGAAGTATCCGGGCACCGTCGTGGCGGTCACTCACGACCGTTACTTCCTCGACAACGTTGCGCAGTGGATCCTCGAGCTCGACCGCGGTCGCGCGTACCCGTACGAAGGCAACTACTCGACCTACCTCGAGACCAAGGGCGCCCGCCTCCGAGTTGAGGGCCAAAAGGACGCGAAGCGCAAGAAGCGCCTCCAGGACGAGCTCGAGTGGGTGCGGTCCAACCCGCGCGCCCGCCAGGCCAAGAGCAGGGCGCGGCTGCAGCGGTACGAGGAGATGGCGGCCGAGGCCGCGAAGTATCGCAAGCTCGACTTCGACGAGATCCAGATCCCGCCCGGCCCTCGCCTGGGCAGCCTGGTCGTGGCGGCGATTGATCTCAGCAAGGGGTTCGGCGACCGGCTGCTCATCGACGACCTGAGCTTCTCGCTGCCGCGCAACGGCATCGTCGGCGTGATCGGCCCGAACGGCGCGGGCAAGACGACTCTCTTCAAAATGATCATTGGCGAGGAGGCCCCGGACGCGGGCACGATCAAGATCGGCGAGACCGTGAAGATTTCGTACGTCGACCAGAGCAGGGCCCGCCTCGACCCGAGCAAGAACGTGTGGGAGCTGGTGTCCGACGGGCTCGACTTCATCAAGGTCGGCCAGGTCGAGGTGCCCTCGCGGGCTTACGTCTCCGCGTTCGGCTTCAAGGGTCCCGACCAGCAGAAGCCGTCGGGCGTGCTGTCCGGCGGCGAGCGAAACCGGCTCAACCTCGCGCTCACCTTGAAGCAGGGTGGCAACCTGCTGCTCCTGGACGAGCCAACCAACGACCTGGACGTTGACACTCTCTCCTCGCTGGAGAATGCCCTGCTCGACTTCCCCGGCTGCGCCGTCATCACCTCGCACGACCGTTGGTTCCTCGACCGGGTAGCGACCCACATCCTCGCGGCCGAGGGCGACTCGCAGTGGTTCTGGTTCGAGGGCAACTTCGAGGCGTACGAGCACAACAAGGTCGAGCGGCTCGGGCCCGAGGCGGTTCGCCCACACCGCGCGACCTACCGCAAGCTCACTCGCTCCTAGCAACCGGCTTTACGCCCGGTAGGCGGTTCCAGCTGCCCGATTCGCCCCGTTCGCGCCCCCGCGACCGGGCGCAAAGCACCTTACGCGGCATGGCGCAGTGCGGTCCTGTGCAAGGTAGGACGCCAGTTCGCATTCACGCGGCCACGGTGGTCGGCTGATCGCTGACGATCGCGCCGTCGCGGAGCTCGATGACCCGGTCGGCGAGGTTGAGCAGGATCGGGTCGTGGGTGGCCACGATCGCGGTCACCTCCTGGCTACGCACCACTGCCTGAATGAGCTGCATGATCGCGCGCCCGGTCTGCGAGTCGAGCTGGCCGGTCGGCTCGTCTGCGATCAGCAGCTGCGGCCGGTTGGCGAGCGCCCGAGCGATTGCAACTCGTTGCTGCTGGCCACCGGAGAGCTCGTACGGGCGCTGGTCCGCGTGATCACGCAGTCCGACCAGGCCGAGCAGCAGGTCGACCCGCGCCTCTCGGTCGGCCGGCGGGGTGCGAACCAACCGCATTGGAACACCCACGTTCTCCGCGGCGGACAGCACCGGAATCAGTCCGAAGGACTGAAAGACGAAGCCGACTGTGTTCCGGCGCAACGCAAGCAGGCCGTCCTCGTCGAGCGCGGTGACCTCCTTGCCGTCGACGTTGGCCCGGCCGGAGTCGGGCGAGTCCAGCCCGCCGATCAGGTTGAGCAGCGTGGTCTTGCCCGAGCCTGACCGGCCGCGGACGGCGAGCAGCTGCCCCCGAGGGACTGTGAAGGTGGCGTCCCGAAGCGCATGCACCTCGGCTGCGCCGCTCCGGTAAGTCTTGTTCAACGACTCCACGACGACCATGGGGCCGTCGAAGCCGGGTGCAGGCTCGGGCGGGTACCGACCCATCTCAGACTCAGCGGAGCGAGATGTGGGCTGCAGCTCGTACTCCGCGTCCACCTCGGCGTCCGGGAGCGCCCGCTCCGGCTCGTACTTACTCACCGTCGCGCTCCTCGTCGTCGTAGCTCACCCGGCCCGACCCCGCAGCCTGATGCCCGGAGCCGGTGGTCCATGCCGATCGGCGGGCGTGGTCGGGCCAGACCCTGATATGGTCTCGTTCGAGCGCCAGCCTGACCCGGCGCTCCATCTCCAGGGCAGTGGTGAACTCGCGGGGGAGCTGGACCCGGCCGGCGCGGTCGAGCACGGCGTACTCTTCGGCGATGATCTCCTCCTTGCCGTGTTCGTCGAGCTCGGTTCGGCGGAGCACTTCGCTGCTCGTGCGGCCGTCGCGAATCCCGATGGTCCGGTCGACCTGCTCGGAGACGAGCGGGTCGTGGGTGACGACGACGGCGGTGACGCCGAGCTCCCGGTTGGCCTTGCGGAACGCGTCGAAGACCTCCGTCGCGGTCGAGGTGTCCAGCTCGCCGGTGGGCTCGTCGGCGAGGATGACCTCGGGCTCGTTGGCGGCCGCGACGGCGATGGCGACCCGCTGCTGCTCGCCTCCGGAGATCTCGGCGGGGCGGCGGTCCGCGCAGTAGTCGACGCCCATCAGCTCGAGCAGCTCCTCGGCTCGGTCGCGCCGGTCGATCCGAGGAACGCCGGTGAAGCGCATGGGCAGCTCGACGTTCTCCACGGCGGTCAGGTAGGACAGCAGGTTGCGTGCAGTCTGCTGCCAGACGAAGCCGACGACCTCCCGGCGATAGCGCAGGCGCTCCTTCGCCGACATGGTCAGCAGGTCGCTGCCGGCCACCCGCGCGGTGCCCGCGGTCGGCACGTCGAGCCCGGACAGGATGTTCAGGAGCGTCGACTTGCCCGACCCGGACGCGCCGACGAGCGCGATGAACTCGCCCTGGTCGACCAGCAGGTCCAGCCCCTGTAGCGCGACGACCTCGATGCCCTCGGTCTTGTAGATCCGCACCAGGTTGTCGCAGACGATGTGGGCATGCTCGCCGAAGACCTGGCGGGCTGCGGTCGCGTGCCGCTCGAGCTCGCTTAGGTCCAGCGCTTGGTCTGCCATCTCATTCACCAACTCTCAGCGTGGCCCCGAGACCGCGCCGGCGGTTCACGGCCACTTCAACGAGTATCGCCACGGCAGCGAGGCCGACCAGGCCGCCGACGAGGACACCGAGCTCGAACGGCGCCACCGGGTAGCCGGTCACCCTCTCGCCGCCGGTGTATGGGCGAAGGTCAACGGCCGGTCCGACGACATGCGGCAGTATCAGCCCCAGCACCAGTCCGCCGAGCACGGCGAGCGCCACCAGCGGTCCCACCTCGAGCAACACCAGCCCGCGGGACTGCCGCCGGCTCAGACCGAGGGTACGCAGGTAGGCAACCGCCCGGGAGCGGGACTCCGCGCCGACCACGAGCGCGAGCAGGATTGCAAGCGCACAGAAGGCACCAAGCACAAGCACTCCGGCCGCGAATACGTTGCGGACACCGTTTGCCAGCGGTGACTCGTGGATCTCCTTGAAGCGCTGCTCCCGCCCGGTGATGAACGCGTCACTCCCCACGATCTTCCGGATCTGTTCGAGGTCGCCCGTGCCGCCGATGAACAAGGCGTTGGTCATAGGCGCGTCGTAGGTGTTGACAAAGGTGCGGTACGGAGCGACGGCAAGCGCGGGGGCATTCTCCAGGGTCGGGAATGCGTCGACCGTGCCGTCGATTATCACTTCTTCGCGCACACCGAGGGATGGCCAGTCCAGCAGCAGGCGGCCACCCTGAGGAGGCGTTTCCTCCAGGCGCGGCGACACGAGGATGTGGAGCCTCCCGTCACTTCGTCCGCCGGATTGGGTGCCTTCCGGCGCGCTGAGTGGGGACCCGGCCACCAGCGTTCGGTAGGCGTCCAGGTCGATCGCCACGGCTACGACCGGCTCCTCTCGAGCCCCGCGCAGCACCCCGTCGTCGTTGATGACGGCCGGGACGACGGCCGTGATCCCGCTGAGCTCGCGAATCCGCTCGATTTGGGCTGGCTCGATGCCTTGTTTGCGTACCTGAATGTCGGCTCCGGCATCGCGCCACGCGCGGTTTTCCTGGGCCCGGGCCAGACCCTGGTCGAGTAGCGACCCGAACACGCCCAGCCCGAGGCCGAGCAACACCGCGAGCAGGGGCAGCGTGGAGGCCAGCGTCTCCCGGCTGGCTCGGGCCACGCCTAGAAAGGGGACGGCCGACCGCCAGCGTCCGACCAGCCCGCCGAGCCAGCGCAAGGGGTACGGATAAAGGCGCAACGCCAGAAGTCCGGCCGCGAGGCCGAGCAGGACCGGTACCGCGACCAGGAAGGGATCGGCGCCTTGGTCCGCCGCCCGCGTGGTGAGCCCCCGACGGTTCAGGAGCACCACACCGAGCACCGCGAGGAGCACGGTCAGGCCTTCGAGTACGACCCTGCGCTTGGATGGCCGAACAGCAACGATGTCGCGGCGCTGGACCCGACCGGCCCGCCAATGCTGGTAGAGGGCGTTACCAACGGCGAACGCCAGCGTGAGGGCCAGCACCAGGAGCGCCAGCCGCCACGACGCGGGCGCGTCAGTCGTACCTACCGTCAGCATGGCTGCGGCATAGCCGAGCGCCGCGGCCGGAACGGTGACCATCGCGGTCTCCGTGAGCACAAGCAGGACGAGCTGCCGCAGCGAGCTGCCGCGGGCCCGCACCAGGGCGAAGCTGTCCCGTCGCCGCTCGGCGACCAGCCGCGCCGCGAGCGCGACAACGACAAGCGCAACCGCGAGCAACCCGACCACAGCGATGCCCATAACAGCCTTCGCGGTTCGCAACTGCCCGGCGAACTCGCTCAACACGTCGCCCAGGCCGGTCTCGAGCCTGGTCGGCAGCGTGCTGCTGCCGCTTGACGATACCCGCAACGTGTACTGGTCGATTGCCTCGACGACCGGTCCGGTGTCACTCGCTAGGATCTTGTTCTGGTCCGGCGGAAACCGCCACACGAACTCGACGCCACTGCCAATGGCCTTGAACCAGCGGGGATACGAGTCTGGGCCGATCACACCGGTAGCGATAACGAGCGGGTCGCCCCCCGGATCGCCGGGCGGCGCCTGGATGCTCGCCGCAAGCGGCTGCTGGTCAAACGCCCAATAGGAAGAGTCCGGATCGACCGGCTCGAATAGGCCGCTGACCCGGAACGCCGCGACGGGGACATCAGACACGTCGACGATCGCGACGTCGCCCACGGAGAGCCGTGCGGTCTCGGCCGTTCGCGCCGAGAGCACGATGTCGAGCCGCGGTAGCTCCTTGGGTGGCTCGCCGCCGCCTCGGAGAACGTACGAACCCGGTGGAGTCGGCGCGCCGCCGCTGATGTAGCGGACGTTGTCTTCGAAGCCGTCGCGAAGCTCGGAGGCCAGGTGGAGGTTCGGAGTCTTGGACGGCGACTGTGACACGTTGAAGAGGACGTTGCCCGACGTCTCACGCTGGAGCGTGCGAACGATGTAGGTCGCGGGCTGGACCTCACTGGCCAGCCGCGGGGGTTGCTCTACGGTGAGGAACCGCGCTTCCATCTCGATGCCGGAGACGCTCTGTGGTGCGACAAGCTGCGCCGAGCCGCTCGGTCCAACCCCGGGAACCGGTCGCGCAATGACCCGGACATCCTTGACGATTGCGGGAGTACGGTCGAGCAGATCGTGCACGGCAGAGTTGTACACGCGAGCTAGCGCCGCTGGGGCGGCTGAGACAACGAACGTGGTCACCAGCACGAGCAGACCCAGCGTTGCCAGGACTCCGCGGATTGCCCGCACCTGCCGTACCGCCAGCGGGAGGAAGCTCATCGGTCCTCCCCGATTCGGAGGGTGGCGCCGAGGCCACCGCGCCGCAGCGACGCCGCAAGCACCCCGACGATGGCGCCGAGTGCGGCCATGACCGCGACCGCCAGAACCGCGATCCAAAGCCACGGAGTAGACAAGATCACCGGCGGCGAGACCGCCGTAGCTTGGGCGGTCAGCACGATGTGTGGGATCACGAGCCGCGAAACTGCGACGCCCAACGCGATGCCGCCGAGGACGCCAAGGGTGACGAGGAATGTCTGCTCCACCCCGAGCAGACCGAACACTTGCCGAGAGCTGATTCCTAGGGCTCGCATCAAGGCGAACTCGGTCATCCGCTCCCGCGCCGACACTGCGGCGTTGACCGCAAAGCCGATCGCGGCGAATGCGAATGCGGCGAGAAAGCCGAGGAACAACGCACCCTGCAGGCCGCTACCGAGCGGGTCATCGCGCTTTGCGGATCGAAGTGCCTGCCAGTCGACGAACGAGTCGGCGAGGTTCGGGTTCGACTTCAGGGCAGTTGCAGCCGGGCCGGCGCCGCGGTCATTCGTAGCAATCCACCAATCGCTAACCGGATATATCTCGCCGGCGGCGACAAGGCGCGCTGCACTCAGCGTTCGAGTATCAACCAAGATGCCTTGCCGACCGGCGGCGGTTCCGGGTAGGGCTCCTATGACACCGGCGACCTGCACCGGCAGCTGCCTTCCATTGAGGGTCAGTGTGATGCTTCCGCCCAATCGAGTGTTCGAACCCTCGGTTCCGGCGGGCTCGACGGTATCGAGCAGTGCGGGCGTGACCAGCGCCCTGACGGGCTTGGGATTTTCCGGCCGGTTCGGTCCGAAGCCGGTCTGCACGCCGCCTGCCGTCACCTCCATACGTCCGGACGCCGCTCCGATCAGGAGGTACGTTGCCATGCTGTTCGTCCCGAAGCCGGTTGGCGCTGCCACCCGCGCGGTCGGGTCCACCATTCTGATCTCTGCCTTGACCAGGCTGCGCCCATCCGTCGTCGGTGCTAGTCCAGGCGCCCGAAGCCACTTCCCCCGAACATCGCCAAGCGACTGCTCGTCGCCGTCCGCCGCCTTGGCGGTGATCCGGTCCACGGTGACGCTCATCGGCTCTATGTTTCCGTCGGCCGCCGCTGAGTAGGTAAGTCGCAGACCCTGCAGCTCGAGCGGATAGGCGAGCCGTCCGTTGGAGCCGGCAAGTTCACGAAGGTCGACAGACAGCGCGTGCGACGTGCCGTCGCCGTCCACGTTGCCGGCGCGCACGGAGTACGTCACCCCAAACGCGTCCGTGATAAGAGCGTCGACGAGTACGGCGTGGCGCCCGTCGTACGATCCCCGGCTGGGCGCGGCGCGCATCTCCAGTCCCACGGCCGTGGGCTCGCCGGGGAGTGGAATGGCGACCAGCGGCGGGCGGGCACCACCAAGTGCCTTCGCGGCTTCCGCCAGGCCACCCCGGCCGTCCCCCGATCGGTCGAAGTCGGCGACAACGTCGGGTTGCAGGTCGGCCCGCAGCGTTGCGATGTCGGCGAGCTTGTCCGCGTCGAGCGCGAGGATGTCGACACTCCGTGCTCCAACTGCACCGGCGAGGCGGTAGGCGGGCGTGATGGCCGTTACCCCCGGCAACACGGCTAGCCGACCACCCTGTCCGAGCACTGTGAGCGCGCTCGTTCCGGTCTTCCCCATGACCCGGAGGTCGGCTCCCGCCGCCAGGTCGGCCTGGTCGTTCTGCGACTTTCGCCAGGTCGACGAAGCCGTCAGCGAGAGCACGCCGACCGCCATCGCCATAACGAGCAAAAGCGCGGGTCCGGCATAACGAAGCGGCCGGCGGGCGACCTGCCATGCCCCGAGCGCCGACGCCAACCCGGGCCCGCGGGAGGTCAGCCGCTCGGCCCCACCAGAAAGTATCGGGACGAGGCGCAGCGCAAGAAGGCCGCCGGCCACAAGGCCGATGGCCGGGCCTGCCACCAAGAGTGGGTCGATGCCCAGGCCCCCGACCTCCGCTTGTGTGACAGTCGCGGTGACCGGGCTGCCGTAGCGGCGGAGCTGCCAGAACCCGAGCACGGCTATCGCAAGGATCGCGACGTCCGCGCCGGCTTGCTGGGCGAGAGAGCGACGCTCGCCGCGGCCGCGCGCCTGCTGGGTTTCCACGTAGGTCTTCGATACGTCGCGCAACGTCGGCACGGTTAGTGCGATCGCGCACAGCCCCGCCGCAGTGGCTGCCACCATCCAGCTGGACAGCTTCAGGCTGCTGTCCACCGTCAGCCCAGCGGCCCGGACCGTCGGGCTGGTATTAACGAGGTGCAGGATCGGGCTGGCAAGCAGCGGCGCGAGGACCGCCGCAGGCGCGGCGAGCAGCAGCCCTTCGCGCAGCGACAACGCGGCGAGCTGGCCCGCGTCGGCGCCGCGCGCACGCAAGAGTGCGAGCTCCGGCCGGCGATGGTCACTGATCAACCTCGCGGTCAGCAGCAGCGCGTACGCGGCGAGCACCGCGAGCTGGAGAACCGGGATGAGCATCGTCGACCGGGCCACGAGTGCCGCGCTGTCCAGCTGCGCCGCCAGCTCGGATACTCCCGTCGAGGTGGTCACCTGGCCGCCTGCCTGGTTGGCATCCAGCTCCGACTCGAGGATCTCGCCGGTGCTTCGGAGCGCGCCGACCTCGCTGGATGAGATGCCGGCCAGATCAGGGAGGACTTGCCAGACCGCGGTCAGTTCGCCGCCGAATCGGGAGAGGAACGTCGCGCGATCCACGATCAGCGGACCGAAGGTCGTGTACGACAGCCGCTGCACGCCGGCGGCCGCGAGAGGGTCGGCCGACCAGAACGGATCCTGCGCGTCCTTGGGCCGGTAAAGGCCCGTGACGGTTACCCGCAGCGGCTTGTGGTCGATTCGGTTGACGATCATGTAGGTCTTCCCGGTGGTCAGCCGGGCGTCCTCGGCCGTGGCAGACGGGAAGGCGGCCTCGACGGCAGCCGAGTCGGGCTGCGTCGACTGCGGCCAGCGGCCGACGGTGAGGTCGGCGCGATCCTGGATGCCGTCGTACATCGCGAAGGTAGTGAGTTCGGCCTGCTCGCCACGCGTTTCCTGACCGGGGAGTGAGTACGACTGCGAGCGGGCCGTTTCGATCACCCGGATGGAGATCCCGGAGTACGCCTGCTGTGCCACGGAC
>JBKOZJ010000172.1:0-13617 GCA_046725875.1 Actinomycetota bacterium | reverse complement strand
GCGTTCAGACGCCAGCCGCCGAATCGGGTACGTCGGCGGCCAGGGCCGGGATGACTGGAGGAACAGCACGATGCACATCGACGTGAACGGGACACGACTGTGGTTCGACGTGGCCGGGCCGGCGCTCGTGCCGGACGGAAGCGAGCTGCGGCGGCGCCCGACGGTCCTGCTGGTCCACGGCGGGCCCGGGGTCTACGACCACTCGTACCTCAAACCGGACTTCGCCCGGCTCGCCGAACACGCGCAGGTCGTCTACCTCGATCTGCGCGGGCACGGCCGGTCCGCCTGGGGCGACCCGGCCGCGTGGAGCTTCGAGAGCTGCGCGGACGACGTACGCCACTTCTGCGACGCCGTCGGGATCGACCGCCCGATCGTGTTCGGGCACTCGATGGGCGGGCCGGTGGTCCTGTTGTACGGCGCCCGCCACCCGGGGCACGCCGCCGGGCTCATCATCCAGTCGGGATTCGCGCGCTGGCACCACCAGCGCCTGGTCGAGTCCTTCCGCCGCGTCGCGGGTGACGAGATCGCGCAGCTCGCCGACCGCAGCTACACCGGCGAGGAGGTGTCCGACCGAGAGTGGGCTCGCGTCTTCGCCGCCTTCGGCCCGCACCGCCCGGACCAACAGCGCCACGCGCGGGTGCCGAAGAATCTCGAGCTCAACACGAACGGCATGGATCTGATCCGCCGTCTCGACATCCTCGACCAGCTGAGCCGAGTCGACGCCCCTACGCTGGTGTCGGTCGGCGAGCTCGACCCGGTGACACCCATCGCCGCCGCAGACGAGACGGTCACCGCCCTGCCGGACGGCATCGCCCGGCTCGAGGTCGTTCCCGCAGCCGGCCACTTCACCTGGCTGGACGCACCGGACCGCTTCTGGCCGGTGATCACAGAGTTCGTCCATCGGACGAACACATCCGAACCCGTCCCGACGTAACAACCGTCCAGGTCGGTTCATACCGCGACCGTCCGGCATTGCGTCCACGCGGTGGCACCTCGACGTCGAGGTCAGCACAGATCCGGGACACCTCGACTTGGAGATCCCGAGTCGGCGCCCAACGCCCGCACCCGGTCGTCCACGCCGTGCAGGTTGGCCTCCATCATCACCGCGAACAACGCCTGATCCACCCGGCGGCGCCGCTCCTGCAGCGGCTGACAACGGTCAGCCAAAGAATCCAGTGCACGGCACCTGACTAGTGAGACGGTACCTCGTTAGGCCAGGCAAAGCTCAGGTGGACGCGGACGATGTCAGGCCCGCACACCGTGGCTCGTGTTTCTCGGCGAGGCGGAGCAGGAGTGTGTGCAGGTTCGCGCGCTCTTTGTCGCTGAGGGGAGCTAGGAAGTCGTCCTCGATCTGACGCGCGAGTGCACGTAGCCGCCGCAGCGTTCGCCTGCCGTCCGGGGTGAGGCGGACGAGATGCCGGCGGCGGTCGTTGGGGTCGCGCCGGCGCTCGACGAGTCCCTGCTCCTCGAGCTCGTCGAGCAGTCCAACCAACTGGCCGCGGTCGTAGCCGAGGGCGTCGGCGATCGCGCCCTGCGTCTCGCGCGAACCCTCGCCGAGTACGAGCAAGACGGCGTAGTGGTAGGGGTGGAGGCCCGTCCCCTCGTACGCTGTCATCGCCCGCTCCCTGGCGGCAAAGCCAAGGCGCTTCAGCAGGAACATGGTGGACGCGACGAGCTCCTCAGGCAGCTGAGGAACCGTCGACGCCGGCGCTGGCGGGCTGGTGACAGTCATCGGGAATAGAGTAGCGCAACCAAGGATTGTCCTGCTATACAGTTGATGCCATCAACGATTAGGGAGGACACCAACGTGAGTCTTACCACGAAGGGCGACCGGCGTTGGAGCGCGCTTGCTTTGATCGTCACGGCGCAGTTCATGGTCATTCTCGACGTTGCGATCGTGAACGTGGCACTGCCCTCGATCAAGGCAGATCTCGATTTCTCCCAGACCAACCTGCAGTGGGTCATCACCGCCTACGCGATCTTCTTTGGTGGGGCCCTGCTCCTGGGCGGCCGGCTCGCCGATCTGCTCGGGCGTCGCAGGCTGTTTGAGGCCGGGCTTGCCCTCTTCGCCGCGAGCTCACTCCTGTGCGGCCTCGCCTGGTCGGAGGGCTCGCTGATCGCATTCCGCGCGGTGCAGGGGCTCGGCGGCGCGTTGCTCGCCCCGGCTGCGCTGTCGCTGCTCATGACGACGTTTGCGGAGGGCCGCGAACGTAATCTCGCGCTTGGGGTCTACGGCGCCGCATCAGGGAGCGGCGCCGCCGCTGGCGTTCTGCTCGGTGGGTTGCTCACGTCATACCTGAGCTGGTCGTGGATCTTCTTCATCAACGTGCCGGTCGGCGTCGCCGCAATCGCGCTCGCGCCGCTGCTACTCCAGGAGAGCCGCGCCAGCCTGGCGCATCGCCACTTCGACTTTCCCGGCGCCGCCTCCATCACCGCCGGTCTGATGTTGCTCGTCTACGCGCTGACCCGTGCAACCAGCGATGGCTGGGGTGCCGATACGACGCTTGCACTCCTCGCCGGCGCGGCAGCTCTCGTGCTCGTGTTCATCGCCGTCGAGCTGCGCTCGCCCTCACCGCTGCTGCCACTGCGGATCTTCCGTCTACGCACGCTCGCGTCCGCGAATGCTGCGATGGCCATCGTCGGCGCGGTCGCCTTCTCCGAGTTCTTCCTGCTGACGCTCTACCTGCAGGAGGTCCTGGGCTACTCGGCCCTGGAAAGTGGCGCCGCGTTCACCGCCTTTGCGCTCACGGTCGTCGTGGTCTCGAACGTCGCACAGGTGATCGTGGGCCGCCTGGGCGTGCGGCTGACCCTGACCGCCGGCCTGCTCGTCTCCGCCGTGTCCGTCGCGCTGCTCACGCGGCTGCCCGTAGATGGGCACTACTTGTGGGATCTCTTCCCTGCCTTCGTGCTCGGCGGCGCCGGCATGGGCCTCTCGTTCGTCCCGGTGACAATTGCGAGCCTCACCGGTGTCGAGCGCTCCGATGCAGGTGTCGCCTCGGGTCTAATCAACACCAGCCGCCAGATCGGCGGTGCAATCGGCCTCGCCGCGGCGAGCACGATCGCCGCCACCTCGACCAGCCACTACGTCGACTCCCATCCCGCCATCAGCGCGGCGAGCCCCGTGGCGCTCGACCACGGCTTCCAAACCGCCCTCTACGCGCTCACCGGACTGCTCCTGCTCGGCGTGCTGATCGCGATCACGCTCGTCAGGTCGGCTCAACCTGGCAACGCGGACGCGGTGCCCGCCGAGGGCGAAATGGTCGCACTCGAAGAGGCCGCATGACGACCACCCCCGCGCCTGTTCGCGTGCTCGACTCATCCAGCATGGTGCGTAAGTCGCTCGCGATGTGCTGTCGGCGAGCCCGAGGTCGCGGGTCACGCCGTTGACCGCCTCCAGATCCACGACGCCGATGACTTCGTCGGTGGCGGCATAGTCGCTAATGGTGAGCATAAGCACCACGAGTCGCGGATGGAGATCGTCAGGTCGGCCAGCAACGAGATGCCGGCCGGTCCCGGTATCGGTCCAGTGCGTACAGGGGGCGGTGTTACGCGTGACCCCGCAACTGTCGGTGCTCGAGGCCGTGACAGGCGAGGGGGAGCACAATGTGTCACACGCCCGGATCTGCCGATGAGCGAGCGTTCGAGGTGTTCGATCGAACGCTCTACGAATGTCAGGATCCACTCGTGGAGGCAAAGCTCGTTTCGCGTGCGATGGCCGCGGCGACATCACTTGCCGGAGCGCTGGACCTGCGGGTCAACGACGTAGTCGTGATTCATAACTCGAACAAGCTCGCTCTGCGTCTATTGCCTTGTGACGTCTTCGCTCGAGTAGCACTGGTGGGGCGAGAGGTCGCCGCGCTTGAGGTCGAGCTCGCTCAGCGGCTCGCTGCACTTGAGAGTCCCGTCGCGGCACTTGACCCCCGGGTCGAACCTCGCGTCTACGAACGCGACGGCTTCGCAGTGACCTTGTGGACCTACTACGAGGCAGTGACTCCCGGCCAGGACTCACCGGCCGAATACGCAGACACGCTTCATCGCCTGCACGCGGGGATGCGAAGGGTCGAGATCGCGACGCCGCACTTCATGGAACGCGCCGCAGGGGCTGAGCGGCTGGTCACGAACCGAGACGCAACCCCCGCGCTCGCTGAGGCCGATCGCCATCTCCTCGTCAGCACGCTGCACAGCGCGCGTCGACAGATCAACAGCCGTGGAGCTGCCGAGCAGCTGCTGCACGGCGAACCGCATCCAGGCAACCTTCTTAGCGCCCAGGATGGCCTGCGGTTCATCGACTTCGAAACGTGTTGCCGTGGGCCGATCGAATTCGATGTTGCGCACGTGCCGGACGAGGTCAGCGCCCACTACCCCGATGTCGATCAAGTTCTACTCGAGCAGTGTCGGCGGCTTGTTCTTGCGATAGTCGCCGCCTGGCGATGGGACGTCCGCGATGAATTCCCGAATGGGCACCAACATGGCCGAGACATCCTGACCATGCTCCACGAGGGTCCACCGTGGCCGGCACTCGGTGCTCTCGCCGCCGAGTAACGATCCAAAGACGGAGGCACGACGCGCACCTAGAACGCGCGCCGCTAGCCCGGCATCCTTAGCGCGCCTTCGCTCCTCTGCACAGCGCACTCACATGCTGCTGCGGGCTGGTCAGCAGGGTGCCAATCTGCGCGCATGCTGCGGTTATGACCACTTCGTTGTTGTCGCCGGGCTCGACCGGCTCCGCTGTCCCATCTGCGGACCTGCTGAAACTAGCGGTCGGCACCTATCTGGGTCGGTTTAAGGGAACACACCGGATCCGACCTGCGTGTCTTGCTCTCACATCGGCTGCCCACGCGGGCCGTTCACCGCGCGGCGTTGGCGTTGACGGATCACCTGTTCGGTGGGGAAGGCTGAGACCTGCGTGTAGTGCTGACCGGTGGTCAGCCAGTGGTGGAGCTGACCGAGGAAGCGGTTGAACAGGCGGCGCAGCGCTCGAGCGTACGGATGACGCTGGGGTCGGGGTGTGTGTTCGAGGCTTAACTTGGTTTGACTGAGGCTTGGATCGCTGTGTCAGGCGCGGTGCGCAGGCGGATCGGTTTGCGTGGCTGCAATCCGGCGTCGCGCTGCCATCGGGCCATCTCCTCGGTGGACCACGTGTCGGCGGCGCTGGTCAGCGCGAAGAACAGGGCGTTGAGTGTGCCGACCTGCCCGGCCTTCCTCGGTGAGCGCGGCCGGACGAAATCGACGATGACGAAGAAGCCGCCCGGGCGCAGGGCCCGAGCCGCTCGCCGAGCGAGGTCGCGGTTGGTCGGTTCATCGAAGTGGTGAGCGGCGTTGGCGGTGTACACGAGGTCGAACGTCGCGGTTCCGAAGTCGTCGGTGGTGGCGTCTCCGGCGCGGTGCACCACGCGGTCGCCCATCCCTTCGTTGGCCAGCAACGGAGCGGCGTGGCGGATCGCCTGGGGAAGGTCGAGGACGACCGACCGCAGACCGGGGTGGCGGCGGCAGATGACCACCGAGTGGTAGCCGTGCGAGCCGCCGATGTCCAGCATCTGGCGGGCCCCTTTGGGTACCGGCACGCGGCGAGCCACCTCGGCGGCGGAAAGGCCGGCGACGCTGCGCATGCCGCGCTGGTAGAGCCGCCACATCTCGTCGGAGAGGTCGTTGTGAATCTGGACGTTATGGCCCGTGCGGAGGAAGTCCTCGAGGTGTTCGAGCCACCGCCACTCCAGCGACTCCTGCTCCAGGACCCAGTCGCGCAGCGATCGCGGGCTGGCCGAGACAAGCCACCGGCGGGCGTCGGAGGACAGCGCGAACGTATCGCCGGTCAGTCGTAGGTAACCGAGCCCGGTCAGGGCGTTCAGAAGCTTCCGGGTCGCCCCGCGCTCGGTCCCGAGTCGCGTTGCCACCTCTGTCGCAGTCAGCGGCTTCTGCTCCAACGTCTCGAAGACCCCGAGCTTGGTGGCGACCATCACGGTCCGGGCGGCCAGCACCGCCACGAGCGTGTGGAATGCCGGCTTGGGCACCAAGCCCAGCCTCAGCGCCAGCCGTTCGACCGGGTTCTCCGCCCCCACGTCGATCTTCATGGTGCTGCCCTCCCGCGAGGGTCTCCCGACCAGGGGCGCTCGTTCCGGGCGCCCGCCGCCAGCGTCTACCCAGTCGTCGAGTGTAAACGGCCGGTGGGGCGACGGGTTCGTGCCGGGGCCGGCCTGTCGACGAGAGCCGCGCGACGCTCGGCCGCCAGCGGCTGAAAACCACTCATCCATGACTTGTTGCGGACCGGGCGCTTGCTCATCCAGCCCACGACATCGGTGAGCGCCGGAGCGGGCGCAGCCACAGCGACCGTGATGACATAAGCACTTACGGCCGTCCCCGCCGACACTGCCGCCCGCCGGCCGGAATCAAGTACAGGCCGAGTCCGTCCCGCGGGGCCGATGTCTATAGCCGTCATCGACGCCGCGACGGTCCTCATCCCACCCATCATCCGACCTGGCGGGCGAGGACTCACTTCGAAGAATCAGCCTTCGGAATTGACCCCCGTGCCGACAGCGAGACGGTTCACGGTCGGCGGCAGACATCCCAGGTTGTTACATGTCAAGCAGCGGCTTTGGTGTGGTGGGCCCAGGCTGTGTGTTCGTCGTACGTGGTGGTGCTGGTTTTGAGGCAGCCGTGCAGGATGCCGACGGGTCGGTTGCCGAGTTGGCCCAGTGCCGCCTGGTGGCCGATGTTGCAGTCGCGTAGTTACTGGTAGTACGCCTTGGCTCCGGGGGAACCGCGCATCGAGCAGAACACCCATTGGTGCAGTGCGTCGCCCAGACGTCGGTTGCGGACGTACCGCGCGAGCACGATCTTCTTCTTACCCGAGGCACGGGTGATTGGTGCGGTGCCCGCGTAGCACTTGCGTGCCTTGGCGTCGATGAAGCGGTGCGGGTCGTCACCGAACTCGCCGAGGACCCGGGCCGGGAGGATCGTGCCGAGCCCGGGTTGGCTGGCATAGATGTCAGCGTCCCGGTGACGGCCAAAATGGGCGCTCATCACCTGGCCGAGCCGGTCGATCTGGGTGTTGAGGGTCTCGATGACGGCGATCTGGCTGGTCACGATGGTGGCGTAGGCAGCCTGGATCACCGTCGGCTGGCGGAGGGCTTCGGCGCGCAGGACCGCCTGCAGTGCGGTGGCCTTGTCGTGGATGTCACGGCGGTTGGCCCGCCGCAGCGCGGCGCTAATCGTCGATCTGCTCAGCTACGCCGCCTGTTCGGGGTCGGGGCGCCCGGCGCATAAGCTCGAGCGCGTCCGTTGCGTCCAGGTCGGGAAACGCCTGCAGCGCAACGGGGAAGAACTCCCGCAGCGCTGACCGCAGCCGCAGCACGTGGCGGGTGCGGTCCCAGACCAGGCTCTGGTGGGTGCGGGCGGTGAGCTTGATCGCCTCACCTTGGTCGCTGTCGGCGGCCAGCGGCCGGTGGTGCCCGCGGTCGAACCGCATGATCTCGGCCAGCAGGGCGCATCCGCGGTGTCGGACTTCGCGGCCAGCCCGTTGGACAGTCGTCGACGTGCCAGCACCCCGCCGGTGTCGTCCACGATCTCGACGTCGTGATGATCCTCGGCCCAGTCATCTCCCACGAACAGCATCGCGCCTCCGACCAATCGGCCTGCACAGGTCGCAGCGTCGAGGAGGCAGCCAGCGATCTAATGGTCGGGGTGCTCACGCACACAGGCGGGCCACGTCACCCAGCAGCGGTTTCGCCTCCTCACGACCGGCGGGCGCCCCGTCTGACGGGCGTCCTCGACGGCGCGGCGTTCCTCATCCCACCACCCGACCCCCTGGGCGAGGATCTGAAGCGCGCTCCTCATCGAGGCTGTTTACGAGAGAAGATCAGGCGAAGAAACATCTCGATGCTCCCGCGCGCCCCGCAGGGATCACCCCTCGGCGCGCACGATGGGCAGGCTTCGTGAGCGTGCCACAGTATCCCAGCCGAGAGATCAACCCGCGCGGAGCCCAGCCGGTTCCCCGACCCAGGCCGGATGCCCGTGCACAGCGGATCCCCGGAAGACACTACTGACCGCGTCCTGCGTCGGTGCCCCCTCCGCAAGGTCCTGCGCGGGTACCGTGAGCGCTATGCCAACGGAGACGTCGTCGGCCTGGCGCGAGTACGCGCTGCTGCTCATCGACGTCCAGCACGACTTCTGGCCGGACTCGGTCGCGGCGACGGCCCGGGGATTTCCGGCCGCGGTCGAGCGACTGTTGTTCTCATGCCGCAGGCTGGGCATCGCGGTGGTGCATGTTCACGCCCGGTTCGCGCCGGACGGCAGCGACTGGATCGCCCGCTACCGGCTGCGCGGCCGCATCCCGTGCATCAGCGGCACCGAGGGCGCGCAGCCGCTACCGGTCGCTGCGCCGCTCCCGGGGGAACCCGTCGTGCTCAAGCACAGCTTCGACGCTTTCCTCGGCACCGACCTCGATGCGCTGCTGCGCGGTGCCGGTCGGCGTTTCCTGCTCGTCGCTGGCCTGGTTACTTCCACCTGCGTGCTGTTGACCGCCGCCTCCGCCACCCAACTCGGGTACTTGGTCGCGGTGGTCGCCGACTGTTGTGCGGACCACCCCTCGAACCACGAGCAGGTGCTGGCCACCTACCCCTTCATGTTCTCGGTGACCCGCTCCAGCCGGCTCGCCGAGGACCGGCGGCACTGGGACGAGGACTTGCTGGCCCTCGCCGCCCCGACGCACATGCCAGTCTGACTCGAGGGGTATCGCGGCAGGCTGGACGCGCCAGCCGTACCTGCTGCCAGGTCGACAGTGGGCGCGCGGTGCTTCCGAGCCGGCCGGCCGCGCTCGCCGTGGTCAGGGTGATCGGTGCCACGGCAGCGACGTCTCGGCCCGCCGGGTCGAGATTATCCGCGTGCTGGTCATGGGATAGCAGCACGACGTCGACGGGGCCGATCTCCGCGGCGGTCAGGGCTGGGCCTTCGGTCTTGGTTAGCGGCCGGCCGCCCGGGGGCGCTTTCATGGATGCCTGGCGTGCTGAATGTCGGATCGGATAGCAGCCGTAGCCCCGCCACCTCCACCACCGCGGTCGGCCCGCCGATCAGCCGGACGCTCACAGTCGGATGGCGGCCTGCGGGCACCGACGTCCCTGAGTCCATGAACTTGTCTAACCCGGCCTCAACACCGCCGATTCCGCGGCAAACCAGCCCGACCTCGACACCTACGGACCAGCAGCGGCAGGTGCGTGCGACCGCACTCGTGCCGGGCGGACGTAGCAGCCAATTGTGTGGGACTGGTTAAACCCCGACGGGGTACGAGACTCCCGTGACTGAGGCACCCGATGAAGAGCGAGTGGCGAGCCGCGCAGAGCTGCTTCCAGAAGAGGTCGCGGCAGGCAGCGACGATCCACGAGCACAGGCTCGCTCCATCCTCGAGGACTCCGATGACCGCACCGAGCATCCAGAACGCACGAGGCGCGAATCGGTTCAGACTCCAAGTAAAGACTCTGATCCAAAGCGCTAGCTGTCCCTCTCATCAGGCGAGGCAGGCACAGCAAACCCTCGCAAGAGGGGTCACTGCGTGACCGCAACATGAGCGCACTGTCGTCGGCGCGATCGGCGGCTTAGAAAGACGCTCTGCGTGTCGATGCAGTGCGATCGGGACGGCGGTGACGTGGCCCGCACCCGCCGGCTCGGGCTGGCCCGCTTCGAACGCATGGTGCGCCGAGAGGTGAACTCCTGTGCCGCCTGCCTGTGGCGAATGACTCGTCCACCGCGCACTGGCGCGGTACCGTTGACCTCCGGAAGATCTTCCGCAGTCTCGAGTGACCCACTCGTAGCCCAAGCCTTCCGCGCGGTTGTCAGCCTCTGGTTCCGAGGCGGACCGTGATCGCGTCCTGGACCATCGACCCACACGCTCGCTGCCCTCGGTATGGCCGGCCCCGTCGCGGCTGCGGTGCGGGTAGCGATCGCCTTGAGCCGTGAACGAGCGGAGCGTAGGTTGCGCTCAAGCCCGAAGGCTAGAGGGGAGGGGCCATGGGAGCTGAGCAGCATCCCTCGGTGAATAGGAGCTTCGGATACGAGGATCCACGCGTCGCTGAGCGGAGCGCGGTTGATGCGCAAACCGGAGGTCGAGGGGAAGCAGACCTGCCACGCGATTGCAACTGCGACTTCTTCTGTCCCGGCGTAAGTCCGTGCATATGCCTCGTGATTTACGACGACGAATCCGGTAAGCACGGCACATGCGAATGCTGGTGCTCGGGTGGCGTAGCGGAGGATCGAAGATACGGACTGGATCAGCTAGTCGACGTCAACCTGAGGGCGGTCCCGCTTAGCAGAGTCGGCTTTGTGCTGGCGAACAAATGCACGGCGGACATTTACGTACCTGCGCTGGATCTCGACAAGCCGATGACGTTGTGGTTGAAGCGTGTGACGCTCGAAGCCGCGATTCGAGAGGCAGGTCTCATGGTGCTCGACCGCGGATAGGAGATCATCGCCATTCATCGATCTGCGGACGCTTGGTATCTACGACCCACCCACGCGTCAGCCGCCGCAGCGGGCGGGTGGTTGAGGCCGTCGCCTGCGCGCCCGCACCTTCCTCGCCTCGCTTGCCTGCCACAGCGCGACAAGCATTGCGCCGAAGGGATCAACGTGCTACCCACGTAGCGATGTCGCCGACCTGTGCACTGTGAGGGGTGAGAGCGCGACGCTCTCGTCCCGGACCGTGGTGTAGGCACGGTGGCGACGGATCCCGGTCAGGGCGGTTACCACGACCGAGCGGGACGATGAAGCAAGGTCTCGCGTGCTCGCGAGAAACGCGCCGTATGCGGTCATGACTGTCTCGCGGCGGCTGTTGTGTTGTGTGCCCAGGCGGTCTGTTCGTCGTAGCGTGTGTCGGTCTTCACGCAGCCGTGGGGATGAGACGAGGCGGCATTCCGGCCCGAGCAGCTGGAGACGATCGTGCGCGCCCGCCGCAGCAAGCGCGCCGGCGTCCTGATCGATCAGCAGCGCACAGTCACGTAGGCGAAACCGGACATGAGGAGTATGTCTTACGTCAACAAGGTCGCAGGACTTGATCCGCAGGTCTCGGAGCCGGTGTCGCGAAGGTTGCTGGCAAGCAGCTTGTTCAGAGGCGCCACACGATGAAGTCGTCGTGGGGATAGGTCGCGATTTCTCCGAAGGGTGGAGCGCCGGGACTATCGTCGGCCTTGGCGAGGAGCTTCTGCAGCGCACCCAGGTGGTCGACGGTCAGCTGCAGCGGCGGTTCGTCCGGTTGGTAGGTCGACCCGATGAGGTAGTCCTTGCCGGGCTTCGCGGTCATTTCGATGTGGCAGCCGAGGACGTGGCTGATAGATCGCGTGGCACAGAACTTGAGCAGCCGGTCGATGGTGGCGGTGAATGCAGCCCAGTCATCGACGTAGAGCCGTCCCGGGTACACCGAGTCTCCGGTGAACGGTAGCCGGGTGTATCGGTCATAGAACACAGTGGCCGATCTGTGGTGTCCAGGCCCGGGCAGCACGTCCAGCACACGGCCGCCGAGATCGAGCGTCGCCGCTCCGTCGGGCCACCGGTCCAGGCCGTAGAACTCGATCACGTCGTCCACCGACTTGCCCACCACAACAGTGTCTGGTCGATCGGCGAACTGCACGTCCCCGGCGACATGGTCGTCATGGCCGTGGGTGTGCGCGACCGTCAGCCCGTAGCCGTCGCGGAGATTCTCGGCTAGCCACCCGGCGATCAGCTCGTCGACGGCCCGGCGCAGCGGGAAGTACGACGGGTCAGCTGTGGCGCCGGTGTCCAGCAGCAGCGCCTGCGAGTTGCCGAACAGCAGAAACATGAACGGAGCTTCGTGGTTGACGGACTTGTTCTGCCGCAGGATCACCGTGTGGGGGTCGTAGGCGTGCACCTGGATCTCGGGCGCTGGATCATGCTTGGCCGACGGCCAGCCCGCATGCCAACTCACATCGAGGTCCCCCGCACCGGCCGCGCTATCACCGAACTCGAGCATGCGAGCAGGCTACCGAGGATCTGTTCGACATCGGCCGCCGGGCCGTCGGAGCGTGGAATTGGGGACCAGCGGCTACGACGCGCCACGGGCGTCCCTGACCGCCGGCAACCGCTATTCCGCGGCGCGCCGCCGCGCGCCTCGATGTTGCCCCGTCGCGCGCCTGAGCGACCACCATCGACTACTGCGCTGATGGTTCACATGTGCGATCGAAACGTGCTGCCGGTGTTACGGTCGCGCCTACATGACGGTCAGCAGGGCAGAGATGCTCTCCAACACGAGATCCGGCTGGATCACAGCGCGCTCGAGGTCGCGGCGACTCGTGGTTCCGGTAAGGACGAGGATCGCCCTCAGGCCTGCGCGTTTGGCCCCGGCGACGTCGGAGATCAGGTGATCGCCGATCACACCAATTCGTTCACACGCCGTCAGTGCGTTGCGAGCGATGTTGAAGATGATCGGTTCGGGTTTTGCCGACGACGACCGCGGGCTTGCCACCTGCCGCCTCGATAGCTGCGAGGATCGCGCCGGTTCCCGGTCGGAGGCCATCTGCTGTTGGAATGACGGTGTCGCGTCCGGGCCGCTGACCTGATCCGCCCCCGAGTAGGTGATGGCCGTCCCGGCCTGGAAGTCACACCCGTGCTGGTTCCTGGTCGCCGACGGCGATCAGACCATCTCGCCCGATGCCGAGCGCAAGCTCACCGCCCGCATGAACGCCACCACCGTCGAAATCGCGACTAACCACGTGGCGATGGTCTCCCACCCCGATGACGGAGTGCAGCTCATCAAGATCGCTGCCGAGGCTGTCCAGGCCGCGAATTAAGCGCTTGGGCGGGCGGACATGAAGTAGCCCCGAGCGTGACCACAGCCACCCGCTAGGAGACCGGGAGGTTGCGGTAGACGATGTAGGGGCGCCATAGGTACCACAGGGGATAGCTCCAGGCG
Organism: Actinomycetota bacterium; assembly: GCA_046725875.1. Classification (GTDB taxonomy): domain Bacteria; phylum Actinomycetota; class Actinomycetes; order JAKEEW01; family JAKEEW01; genus JBKOZJ01. The sequence continues at coordinate 707 of JBKOZJ010000172.1, read as the reverse complement.
TGCACGAGGCTGCCGGACGGCCAGACCGCCGGTCATGGGACAGCAGCACCACGTCGATGGGTCCGCTCTCTCCGGCGGTAAGTGCAGGGCCTTCAGTCTTGGTAAGCGGCGTCCGGGGGCGCTTTCATACACCCATGGTGGGCTGAATGTCGGGTCGATTAGCAGCCGCAACCCGGATCTGGAGTTCCTCGCCTCGCATCGACGCACACACGCACGCACGGGCATTTCGCGCGCATTTGCCTGCGGACAACGGACGCTTCCACTAGGTTGCTTCGATCAACCCGAGGAGGCACCCATGGCCGGCCGCATCACCCGTGGTGACGCCCAAGCAGTGCTCGATGCATTCGGCACGGGCGGCGCAGTGATCCTGCGACAGAAGGGTGAAACCGCCGAGGCCGCGCCAGCGGACTTCTTGGGCAGTCATGGCTCGATCCGCCCATTTCAAGGCTCGCCATGGGACGGTCGGCATTACTGCGCGGCAGACTGGCACGTCATCCTGGTCGGCTGGGTCGATGGCGGGGACGCGTCGTTCGACCACCAGCGAGCCAGGGCCGCCTTTGACCCCGTGACGATCGCCTTCACACTCGACGGCGCCCCGCTGGAAACAACCCGGACACCAATCAAACCCTTCAACGACCCGGAACGGTTCGGGGTGGAAAGGGCGTGGTACTTCCAACAGGGCAAGGTCATGGCGCCGGATGACCTCA
>JBKOZJ010000171.1:0-8074 GCA_046725875.1 Actinomycetota bacterium | reverse complement strand
AATTCGGTGCGTAGATTCGTGGTCAGGTGGATGCATCGCAAGGCCGAGGAGGAGGAGGAGGAGGCGCTAGCAGCGCTAACGGCGACGACGAGAACGCAGCGAGGCGCCGCCTGGGCGCGGAGATACGCGGCGAACTTGTGGCGAGGGACACTGGCCCGGGTGCACAGCTGGCTACGCTGTGTCCTACTTTGCTGTGAGGCGCCGGAAGCTGTACATCACCATTGGCAATCGCAAGGCGTGCGCAGCGGCATAAGGAAGCTGTGGGCCTGCGTTACGGTTCGCAGATCCGAGGCAGGTTGACACTTGTGCCCCTCCGGGGTGCACTCTTGGTCCTGATCTTCTGGTGGTTGTGGAGTGAATGAACGTGCCCTCGAGCGGTGAGCGCAACGGCAGCCGGGCCACCGGCACGCCGTCCGGCCCGGCCACCGGCCGCAGCCTGGTGATCGTCGAGTCGCCGGCAAAGGCTCGCACGATCGCCGGCTACCTCGGCCGTGGCTACAGCGTGGAGTCGAGCATCGGACACATCCGGGACCTCCCGACGAGCGCCGCAGAGATCCCGGCGAAGTACAAGAGAGTGCCATGGGCGCGGCTCGGCGTCGATGTCGAGCACGGCTTCGAACCGCTGTATGTGGTGCCGTCGGACAAGAAGGCCCAGGTTACGAAGCTCAGGAAGGCGCTGGACGGAGCCGCGGAGCTGCTGCTGGCGACAGATGAGGACCGCGAGGGTGAGGCGATCGCCTGGCATCTCACCGAGGTGCTCAGACCGAAGGTCCCCGTGCGCAGGATGGTGTTCCACGAGATCACCCCGCACGCTATCCGGAACGCGGTGGAGAACCCGCGGGATATCGACCACAAGCTCGTCGATGCGCAGGAGACCCGGCGCGTCCTCGATCGCCTGTACGGCTACGAGGTCTCCCCGGTCCTGTGGAAGAAGGTCATGCCGCGGCTGTCCGCGGGCCGGGTCCAGTCGGTGGCCGTCCGGCTGGTCGTGGAGCGCGAGCGGGAGCGGATGGCGTTCAAACCGGCCGCGTACTGGGATCTGACCGGCATCTTCGACACCGGCCGGGAAGCCAGCGACCCCGCCGAGCCGACCACGCTGCCGGCCCGGCTGACGACGTTGGACGGCCGTCGGGTGGCTACCGGCCGGGACTTTGCGCCGAACGGCGCGCTGCGCGGGCGGGACGTACTCCATCTTGACGGCGACGCCGCGGCGGCGCTCGCCGACGGGCTGCGCGATGCGGAGTTCTTTGTACGAAGGGTGGAGCGCAAGCCCTACCGTCGCGCGCCGTATCCGCCGTTCCGTACAACGACGCTGCAGCAGGAGGCGTCGCGGAAGCTCGGCTTCGGCGCGGGGCGCACCATGCAGGTGGCACAACGTCTCTACGAGAACGGCTACATAACATACATGCGGACCGACTCGACGACACTGTCCGCAACCGCGATCGAGGCCGCGCGGGCGCAGGCGCGCGAGCTCTACGGGCCGCAATATCTGCCCGATCGGCCCCGCAGCTACGACAGCAAGGTGCGCAGTGCACAGGAGGCGCACGAGGCGATCCGCCCGGCCGGCGATACCTTCCCCACGCCGGCCCAGACCGGTCTTCGGGGCGACGAGTTCAAGCTGTTCCAGCTGATCTGGATGCGCACGGTTGCCTCGCAGATGAGGGATGCGACCGGCCAATCGGTATCGGTGCGGCTTGGCGCCCGGGCCGCCGACGGCCGGGACGCGGAGTTCGGCGCCACCGGCAAGGTCATCACCTTCCCCGGCTTCCTGAAGGCGTACGTGGAGGGGTCGGATGACCCAGAGGCCGAGCTCGACGACCGCGAGCGGCGGCTGCCGGAGGTCTTGGAGGGCGACCGGCTGTCGGTGGTCGAGCTCGGCGCCGAGGCGCACGAGACCCGGCCACCGGCCCGCTACACCGAGGCCAGCCTGGTCAACGAGCTCGAGGCTCGCGACATCGGCCGCCCGTCCACCTACGCGTCGATCATCGGCACGATCCTCGATCGGGGCTACGTGTGGAAGAAGGGTCCCGCGCTTGTGCCGTCCTTCCTCGCATTCTCCGTTGTCACCCTGCTCGAGAAGCACTTCGGGCACCTCGTCGATTACGCCTTTACCGCGCGGATGGAGGACGTACTCGACGACATCGCCCGCGGCGAAGCGGAGCCGGTGCCATGGTTGAGCCGGTTTTACTTCGGCACGAACGGCGACGAGGGCCTGCACGAGATGGTCACCGACCTCGGCGACATCGACGCGCGCGAGGTGAACTCCTTCCCGGTCGGAGACGGCACCGTCGTCCGGGTCGGCCGCTATGGGCCCTACCTCGAGCGCGGCGATCAGCGGGTCAACCTGCCCGCCGACCTCGCGCCCGACGAGCTGACCCCGGAGAAGGCGCAGGAACTCCTCGACGCGCCGTCCGGCGACAAGATCCTTGGTACGGACCCGGAGTCGGGCCGGACGATCGTCGCGCGGTCCGGGCGGTACGGGCCCTATGTGACCGAGCTGCTTCCCGAGGACGCACCACCGTCGGCAAAGCCGCGTACCGGCTCGCTCTTCAAATCCATGTCCCTGGACATCGTCACGCTCGAGGACGCGCTGCGGCTGCTGTCCCTCCCCCGGGTCCTCGACACCGCGCCGGACGGCGAGGAGGTCATCGCCCAAAACGGACGGTACGGCCCCTACGTCAAGAAGGGTTCGGAGTCTCGGTCGCTGGAGAGCGAGGAGCAGCTCTTCACCGTGACCTTGGACGAGGCGCTGGCACTGCTCGCCCAGCCGCGCGGCCGCGGCGCCGCGCGGGGTCGAGCGGCTGCTGCCGAGCCACTCGCGGAGTGCGGCGCCGACCCAGTCAGCGGCAAGCCGATCGTCTTGAGGTCCGGCCGCTACGGGCCTTATGTCACCGACGGCGAGACCAACGCGAGCCTGCCGCGCGGCGTCGACCCGGCGACGGTCACCGCCGCGCGCGCGGTCGAACTGCTCGCCGAGCGGCGGGCCCGGGGTCCGGCGACTCCGCGTACCCGGAAATCGACCACCGCCCGCAAGTCGACCACCGCCCGCAAGTCGAGCACCGCACGCAAGTCAAGCACCGGCAAGTCGAACACTGCCCGCAAGTCCACGACGGCGCGCAAGTCGACCAAGGCCTGATCAGGGGCGAACCGCGCTCGCGCCACGATCAACGGCAGGAGCTGCCGGCCGCGGGATCCGTGGGCCGCCGCCAAGCACCATCAAGCTAACCCGGATAACCGTCGGGCCGGCTGGCTAGGCTGATCGCGTGACGATGCCGGCCGTCGAGCCAGTCCATGATCTGCGTGGGCTGCTCCGGATCGCGCCGTTCCGCAAGCTGTGGACGGCGCTCGGCCTGTCAAGCTTGGGCGATTGGCTGGGCCTGTTCGCCACGGTCGCGATGGCCTCGGTGCTGTCCAAGGGGGGCTACGCAGGGCAGAACTTCGCGATTGCCGGTGTGTTCCTGCTCCGGCTGGTCCCGGCGGTGCTCTTCGGGCCGATCGCCGGCGTGGTGGCCGACCGGCTGGACCGCCGGTGGACGATGGTCGCCTGTGACGTCGGCCGGGCCCTGCTTTTCGTCTCGATCCCCGTCGTCGGAACGCTGTGGTGGCTGTTCGTGGCCACCTTCCTCATCGAGATCCTGGCGCTGTTCTGGATCCCGGCGAAGGAGGCGACCGTCCCCAACCTGGTACCACGCGATCGACTCGAGGCGGCGAACCAGCTTTCCCTCGTCACAACGTACGGCACCGCGCCGATCGCGGCGGGTTTGTTCACGATCCTGTCGCTTATCGCCGGGCTACTGGCCAGCCGGCTGTCGATCTTCGAGAACAGTGAGGTGGAGCTGGCGCTCTATTTCAACGCGGCGACCTTCCTCTTCTCCGCGCTCACCATCGCCAGACTCCACATCCCCGCGGTACGCACACCCGTCGCGGAAGAACCGTCCGCACTGCGGACCCTCGTCGACGGCTGGAAGTTCGTGGGGACAACACCCGTGGTCCGCGGCGTCGTGATCGGCATGCTGGGTGCCTTCGCGGCGGGCGGCGCCGTAATCGGTCTGTCCAACACGTTCGCCCGAGATCTTGGCGCCGGCGACGCGGCCTTCGGCATTCTCGTGGGCACGTTCTTCCTCGGCCTGGCGATTGGCATGTTCGCCGGTCCGCGCCTGCTGTCCGGGTTCAGCCGGCGGCGGCTCTTCGGCCTCACGATCCTCGCCGCAGGCATCGTTCTCGCCGTGCTGTCCCTGATGGGCAACATCGTGATTGTCGTGCTCCTGACCGCGGTCCTCGGCGTACTCGCCGGGATGGCTTGGGTGATCGGCCAGACACTCGTTGGTCTAGAGGTGAGCGACGAGCTTCGCGGGCGCACCTTCGCGTTTCTCCAGTCCCTGGTCCGGATCGCACTGGTCGCGGTGACCGGGCTCGCGCCGCTGGTTTCGGGCACGATCGGCCTGCACCGCTTCGAGGTCACCCCGAACGTGGCCGCCACCTACAACGGCGCCGCAATCACGTTGTTCTTCGCCGGCCTCGGTGCAGCAGCATCCGGCCTCGTCGCATACCGTCAGATGGACGACCGGAAGGGCATGCCGATCATCGGCGATCTGCTCGCCGCCGTGCGCGCCGAGGCGCGGCGCCCGCACCCGGCGGGCCGTGACGGCACTGGCTCTGGCTACCCGCGCCCATCCGGCGGGCTGTTCATCGCGCTGGAAGGTGGTGAAGGCGCCGGCAAGTCCACCCAGGCACAGCTGCTGGGCGATTGGCTGCGCGGCCACGGGCACGAGGTGGTGGTTACTTACGAGCCGGGCGCGACGGCCATCGGGCGTCAGCTCCGCCGGGTGCTGCTCGACGCCTCCACCGGACCAATATCCCCACGCGCCGAGGCGTTGCTTTATGCCGCGGACCGGGCCGAGCACGTTCGTACAATCGTGCGCCCCGCACTGAGGCGCGGCGCAATCGTCATCTCTGACCGGTACGTCGATTCGTCGATCGCCTATCAGGGTGCGGGCCGGGCGCTCCCCGTCGAGGAGGTCACCCGACTGTCCCGGTGGGCGACCGACGATCTCGTGCCTGACCTCACCGTCGTGCTCGATCTACCGCCCGAGATCGGCCTGCATCGGGTTGGCGATGCTCGGCTCGATCGGCTGGAGTCGGAGACGGCGGAATTCCACGAGCGGGTGCGCCGGGCCTACCTCGATCTCGCCGCGGCCGAGCCGGCGCGGTATGCGGTCGTCGATGCGACCGCCCAGCCGACCCAGGTGGCCGCCGCTGTTCAGGAGCAGGTCCGCATGTTCTTGGGCAGGACTCCGGGCGCCGGCGATCAGTGGCCGGCGGCTCGGCAGCGGATGGCAGTGGAAACCGCGGGCGCGCCAGGGTCCGGTCGGCAGAACTTCTCTCGCCGGCAAGGTAGGTCCAGCCGGCGGCAGCGGTCTGGCGGACAGCGCAGTACTGATCAGCGAGGCAGGTCTGGTGGACAAGATCGCCAAGGTGGGGCCACCGATGTCACGGCCGATCCAGCGAGCACCATGCCGTTACCCCGAGTTCGCATGGAGCAGCCGGGACGGGGCCGGCGCGGCCGGCATGCCAAAAGGGCGGCCGTTGCAAGGGACCGTGCCGCCGATGCGTCGACGCCTACCGAGCCAGGCCGCCAGCTGCCGATTGCCCCGCCAGAGTCTGCCCAAGCTCCGACCCTGGTCGACGACCTGTTTGGCCCCCGTCCGGGTCGGTGAGCCCGGCATGCATGTCGTCGCAAATGCCCCGAGCGGGACGAGGACCGCGTCGGAGGCGTCGAATCGCCCGCTGGCGCGATCCCGGCTGTCAGGACCTCGTCGCCGTGGATCGATCCTGTTGAATCCAGGAAGCTCAACCCGTCGCCGTGGATCGATCCTGGTGAATCCAGGAAGCTCAAGCGGCCTCCGACGACGATCTGGACTCACCAGCATCGATCATTTCAGTCTTCGCGATCAGGTCTGGTGGTACCAGGTCGACGAAATCACGGAATCCGTTGATCTCGAAGCTCCACGATCGATCGCGCACGCGAAGTTGATCGATCAACGTGAGCGCCGAGCGACCTCGAGGAGCCTCGTCGGCCACCTTGAGCCCGCACGATCGATCTTTTCCCGGCCGGAGCAGCGACTGATCGTCTGCGGCCGCGGTTCCGCGGAGTTCCGATGATTGTGTGGGATGACCTTGCCGGGCAGGACGCTGTCGTTGCGGTCCTGTCATCGGCGGCTGCGGCGGCGGCCAATGTCGTCGCGGGACGGTCCGGGATAGGGATGACCCATGCGTGGCTGCTGACCGGGCCACCAGGATCCGGACGGTCGAACGCCGCGCGGGCGTTCGCCGCCGCGCTCCAATGCGAGCGGCAGGGCTGTGGGGAGTGCGACGCCTGCCGGACAGTGCTGGCGGGGACGCATGCCGACGTCCAGGCGGTCAGCACTGAGACCCTCTCGATCGGCGTCGTGCAGACGCGCGAGCTGGTGCGCCGCGCTTCGCTCACACCGGCCGGCCGGCGCTGGCAAGTGATCATCCTCGAGGATGCCGATCGGCTGACCGAGCAGGCGGCGAACGTACTGCTCAAGGCGGTGGAGGAGCCGTCCGCGCGGACGGTCTGGCTGCTCTGCGCGCCGTCAAGTGAAGATGTCCTGCCCACCGTGCGCTCGCGTTGCCGGGAGGTCCGGCTGGTGACACCCTCCCCAGCCGCGGTGGCCGAGGTGCTGGTCCGGCGGGACGGGGTGGACCCGGCCGTCGCGGCTGAGGTCGCGAAGGCAGCGCAGGGGCACATTGGCCGAGCGCGTCGCCTCGCCCTCGACGAGCCCGCGCAAAGGCGCCGAGCCGAGGTTCTGCGAATACCGGCGTCCCTGCATGACCTCGGCAGCTGTATCGCAGCCGCCGCGAACCTCGTAGACACCGCCGCCGCGGAGGCGAAGGATGCTGCCGCCGCGCTCGACGTAACGGAGACGGAGCGACTCCGCGCCGCGCTTGGCGCCGGGCCGGCCGGCCGGATGCCATCCGGGAGCGCGACGGCACTGAAAGAGCTCGAGGATCGGCAGAAGCGCCGGGCCAAGCGCATACAGCGCGATGCGCTCGACCGTGCATTGGTGGATCTTGCCTCCTTCTACCGTGATGTCCTTGCTGTACAGATGGATGCGGGGGTCGATCTGGTCAACGAGTCGGCCCGTGCCGACATCGAAACTGTCGCCGCGACATCGACTCCCGATGAAACACTGCGGCGAATCGAAGCCGTACTCGACTGTCGGGAGGCCCTGGACGCGAACGCACACCCGGTCCTCGCGGCCGAGGCAATGATGCTCACCCTCGCGCTGATGACCCCACGAGAGTCTCTCTCCGTTCCCATGTCGGTGAAGGCCTGACCGCGTGGCGCTGATCTCGGACCCAGCCGCTAGCTCGGCCAGTGCCCTGCCCCGTTGGAAGCGCGGTCGTTCGGTTCGGCCCCCCGGGCACTCTCCCGCGGTCAGCTCAACCGGGACGTAGATTGGGGCCCATGTTCGGTCGCCTGGGGAGCCACCGCTTGCGCGGCGCGGCTGCGTACACCGCTCTCGCCGTACTCGCCCTCGTCGCGTGCAGCGGTGCTGGCGACGACGGCGACGGGTCCCAGGGGCGGACCGCGTCGGCGAAACCGACGGCGAACCGGGCTGACGGGGTGCCGGCCGAGCTTGCGCGGTTCTATAACCAGAAGCCGCGGTGGTCGGGCTGCGGGGGCGACTACGAGTGCGCGACGGTGCAGGTCCCGCTCGACTACGAAGATCCGTCGGGTGACACGATCGACCTCGCCGTGATCCGGCTTCCCGCGGGCGACGAGTCGAACCGAGTCGGGTCGCTGCTCATCAACCCGGGCGGACCCGGCGCGTCTGGGGTCGAGTACGCGCGGCAGGCGCGGGCGGTGCTCAGTGACGATGTACGGGACAGCTTCGATGTCATCGGCTGGGATCCACGTGGTGTCGGCGACAGCGATCCGGTGGAGTGCCTGAACGACAAGCAGTTGGATGCGTTTCTCGCGCTCGACGGCTCGCCCGATGACCAGGGTGAGGTTAGCGCGCTCGACAAGACATCGAAGGACTTCGCC
>JBKOZJ010000170.1:0-6813 GCA_046725875.1 Actinomycetota bacterium | reverse complement strand
GGTTGCGGACAAGATCATGCATGCCAGGCTCGAGACCGACCGCGGCTTCACGCTGATGGCCGCCGATACTCCGCCCGGCACAGAGTACGACCCTGGGAACACCATCGCGGTGAGCCTGAGCGGCGATGATGCAGACGAGCTGCGCGGATATTGGGCGATGCTGTCCGACGGCGGCGCCATCTCGGTGCCCCTGGAGAAGCAGATGTGGGGCGACGAGTTCGGCATGTGCGTCGATCGGTTCGGCATCCCCTGGATGGTCGACATCGGCCAGCCGCCGGCCTGAGCCTAAGCCGCGGCTTGCGTTGGCACCGCCCGATCAGGTCGGGCACAGCCTGATCAGGCCAAGGCAACGAGGTCGGCTGATGCAGGCCTGAACATTGAGGCGTCCCGGTCGGCACACAAAATGAGATCATTGCCTCCGAACTCCTTCTGCGGCAGAAGGGTCGGGATCCGGCCCACTGGAAGCGGCAGGAGACGGTCGCGGAACGGTGCGTAGCAGCGGTAGCCGAGATCCCGGCAGAGCCGAACGAGAAGGCTGCGCAGCCTTGGGGACTCGGGCAGCATCTCGACGAAGATCGTCGGTCGGCATGCGTACAGATGCTCCTTGCTGGCCGCGAGAAGCGCGTGTTCCTGCCCCTCCGCGTCGATCTTGAGCAGTTCCACCCCCGGGAGCAGCGACCGCACGTCGACGGCTGGCACCTCGAGCGCGGTCGTGGCCCGACGAGCCATCGCCGCGGGAAGCTCGGAGTCGCTCGGTACAAAGGCGACGGTCGGTGTCGCGAGCTGCTCCCAGGGGACGACGAGCGTGACCGAGGTCTGGGCCGAGTCGGCGACCGCGGCGGCCGGGATGACCTCGACAGACTGGATCTGGTTGAGCGCGAGGTTGGCCCGGCAGATAGCGACCGATGCTGGATGCGGTTCCACCGCGATGTAGCGGGCATGCGGGGCCACCTTGCCGCCCTGCACCGCGTAGTAGCCGACGTTCGCACCGATTTCGAGGACCGCGGACGCCCGGCGACAGAAGTAACGCCACCATGGGACGAGCTCGGGCTCCCAGCCCTGCTCCCCGAGCCAGTAGAGCTGCCGCAGGACCAGCGAGTCGGCGTTGACGAAGGACAACGTCGGATTGTCGGCCAACGAGAACGTTTGAGTTCGGGCCGGGATACCACCGCGGCGCAGCGTTGCGGAGAGTGTCCAGCGGGCTGACTCGTTGAGCGACCGGGCCGACCTGCTCGAGTGGCGAAGCCAGTCGAGCGCGGCCGGAGGCAGCCGGCCCACCACGGCGGCCAGAACGCGCCGGCCGACCTTGGTCGCCCACCTACCGACCTGTTCGCGACTCCACGTCCCAACCCAGGAGCACATCTTCATCAGCGAGATAAAACGCGCGGTTGGTTAGCCCTACACCTTCGGTGACGAGGTCAATACCCAGATCGCCAACGGCGTCGACACCGGTCCCCACGATCGTGGGGGAGATTGAGACGACCAGGCGATCCGCCTGCCCGGCTGCGAGCACCGAGGTGATGACACGGCTGCCGCCCTCCACCATGAGCGACTCGACACCCGACCGCCTCAGGTGGGCGAGGGCGGCCGCGAGGTCCACTCCCTCCCGGCCACCCGTGACCTCGTGGACGGTCACTCTCGTCGCCCGCAGCTGCGCTTTCCTGGCGGGGTCGGCGGCCTGGGTAGTAAAGACCACCGTGGTCGCGGTGTCACCCGCGACCTTAGCGGTCGGAGGGGTACGCAGCTTCGAGTCCAGTACGACCCGAATAGGGTTGGCCCCCTGGACCAGCCGCACGGTCAACTCCGGGTCGTCCCGCAGCACGGTGCCCGAACCCACCAGCACCGCATCGCAGGCGGCTCGCAGACCATGGGAGATCCGCCGCTCGGCCTCACCGCTGATCCACTTGGAGTCACCGGTTCGGGTGGCGATGCGACCGTCGAGCGTCTGTGCGTACTTCACGAGGACGTACGGCCGGTCCGCCCGGGGGCGTACCTCACCGAGTAGGACTCTCACATCCAGTGCCGGTGGTACGGCGGCGGCGAGTGGCACGCCGGCCGGGTCTATATGCCCAAATTTTTCGGCCTTGGTCATCAGGTAGCGGAGATTGCGGCCGTTCGCCACGGTGCTCAGCGGCTCAACCGACGAGACTCGAACCCCGAGTCCACGAAGCGCGTCCCGCTTGGCGGGGTTGTTCGAGAGCAACCGGACCGATCGCACTCCCAGTGCCGTAAGCACCGCGGCGGCTTCCGTGTAGTCCCTGCCGTCCGCGGGGAAGCCCAGGCGCAGGTTCGCTTCAAGCGTGTCGGCGCCAAGATCCTGCTCCATGTACGCGCGGATCTTGTTGACCAGTCCGATGCCGCGCCCTTCGTGACCGGTCAAATAGAGCACCACTCCCCGGTCCTCAGCGGACACGGCCCGCATGGCGGCGCGCAGCTGCACGCCGCAGTCACAGCGCAGCGAGCCGAGTGCGTCGCCGGTCAGGCACTCTGAATGCAGCCGAGTGAGCACCGACTCGCCCCCTTCGAGATCGCCTTTGGTCAGGGCCAGATACACCGAACCGTTGGCGGTTTGGAATGCACGGGTGCGGAACTCGCCGTACGACGTCGGGATCACGACCGAGCCGACCTCGAGGGGAGCGGGCGTAGGCTTGCCGTGGCCAGCCGATGGATGCGCCATGGCCCTGGGATACCACCCGTGGGTCGCCGCGGAAACGCCGGGTTAGGGAGTGACGTGCGAGCGCGTGCCCTGCAGTTCACCGCCCCCGGCCAGGTCGACATCGTCTCCGTGGAGCTCCCTCCGCGCAGGTCAGCCGCTGACCTGGTCGTCCAGAGCGTCTACTCAGGTGTTAGCGCCGGCACCGAAATGCTCGCTTACCGCGGTGAGCTGGAGGCCGACACAAGGCTGGACGAGGCCCTGTCGGGGCTGTCCGGAACGTTCGAGTACCCCTTCCGGTACGGCTACAGCTGCGTTGGCTGGGTCGAGCAGGGAACAGCGACGATACCCGCCGGTTCGCTAGTGTTCGCCTTCCACCCGCATCAGGACCGGTTCAACGTGGCGGACCAAGCCGCCGTGTTGCTCGACTCGAGCAGCGACCCGCGCCTGGCCACGCTGTTCCCGCTCGTGGAAACGGCGCTACAGCTGAGCCTTGACGCCGGTCCCGCGCTCAGCGAGACGGTCGTCGTGACCGGTCTGGGCGCCGTCGGCTTGCTCACCGCCTTGCTGCTGCGCCGCGCGGGCGCGTCCGTAATGGCCGCGGAGCCCCGAGCGTGGCGGCGGGAGATCGCAGAAGGGCTCGGCATCACAGCGATCCCACCCGAGCGGCTTGCCAAGACGGTCGCGGAGGCGACCGGCGGGCACGGCACACCGGTGTTGGTGGAGCTGTCCGGCGCACCCGAGGCGTTGGAGGCTGGGCTGGCCTTGCTCGCACATGAGGGCACGGTCCTCGTCGGCTCGTGGTACGGCACGAAGCGTGTCTCCCTACCCCTCGGAGCCGAGTTCCACCGCCGGCGCCTCACGATTCGCAGCAGCCAGGTTTCCTCGATTCCGGCGGCACTCGCCAACCGCTGGGACGTCGGTCGTCGACGGGTGGCCGTACGTCAACTCCTCACGGATCTGCCGTTGCCTGCGCTGGCCACGAGCGAGTTCCGGTTCACAGACGCCGCCGCTGCTTACGCTGCTATCGACCGCGGCGAGCCTGGGTTGCTGCACGCCGCGCTTAGCTATGGGTGAGCGACCACATGTATGAGACTGGCACGGCCGTCAACGTGCGGGCCTTTCACGTCATGCCCGGCATGCCGCCGCCCGAAGGCGAGCGACATGCGCACGTCTACCGACTCGATGTCGTGGCCCGGCGGGAGAGCCTCGATGAGCGCGGCATGGTCGTCGACCTCGACCTGCTCGACCGCGCCCTGCGGGAGATCGCGGAGACCGTCGACGACGCCGACCTCGACCAGGTCGTCGCACCCGAGATCGGCGCGGAGGCTGTGACCGTCGAGGTGTTCGCCCGGTGGCTGCACGACCAGCTCGCGCGACGGCTGCAACCGCTTCCGGGCCTCACGCTTGCCGTACGGGTTTGGGAGTCCGCGGTTGCGTTCGGCGGCTACGCAGCCGCGCTGCGTGACCGGGCGAGCTCCTCGTAGGCCGCGAGGCAACGCTCGGCTGTTCGCGTCCAGGTGAACTGCTCCATGACGAGGGCACGAGCCGCCCGTCCCATTCGCTGGGCCGCCGCCTTGTCGTCGAGCAGCTCGCGCAGGCGGTGTCGCAGCTCGGCTTCGTCGCCTGGCGTGACGAGGAAGCCCGTCTCGCCGTCTCTGACGACCTCAGGGAGCCCACCGGTCCGGCTGGCTACCACTGGAGTGCCGCTGGCCATGGCCTCCAAGACGGACAGCCCCAACAGCTCGGTAACCGGCACGGGCCTGCCGTAGCAGGTTCGCTCGACGCTCGGCAGCACGAACACCGCTGCGCGGCGGTACAGCGTTGGCACCTCCGTCTCGGCGACCGCACCGAGAAACCGTACGTCGCGGTCGGCGGCCAGCCGTCGCAGGAGCTGTGGGTAGTCCCGCTCTGGGCGATGACGGTCGTGTCCGGTGGACCCGGCGACTGTGAGCCGTGCGCTGCCCACAGGCATGGCTCGCAGCAGCCGATCGATCCCTTTGTGAGGCGTGATCCGACCGAGGTAGAGGACACCCTCGCGCCGGCCATCCGGGTCGGGCGCGAAACGGGCCGGATCCGCTCCGCCGTAGATGAGGCGAGTACGGGCGGCCGGCGCACCGACAACGTCGGCGGAGTACCTCGACACGGCGAGAAAGCGCTCGAACAGCGAGGCGACGGGTCCCCAGCCGCCCCCGAGCCCATGATCAGTAGTAACGCGGCGTTGCCCGGCAAGGGCAGCCGCTAGCACCGCCATCCGACTTGGTGCACTCCGCAGGTGATGGGTGTGTACGAGATCTGCGTCTCGCAAGGACGCCGGAAGCTGTGGCGCCACGGGGTGTGCCGGATGACGCCTAAGATGGCCGAACGCGCGCAGCACGCGAACCCGCAGCCCGCTGGGCTCCCGCCAGGTCTGCGGTGAGGGCCCGAACGTGAGCAACGTGCAGTCCACGTGCCTGGTCAGGGCGCGGGAAAGCTCGAGGGGGTACCGTTCGCCACCTCCGAGCAGCCCGCCAGGCCCGAACGGGGTCGGGGCGACATGGACGACCCGCACGAGCTTCATGTTCCCTCCTGACGGTGCGCGATCCACCGACCGCGACCGGGAGCCACCTCTACCGTCTGCGGTTGGCGGGCTGGCTCCGCTCCATAACGCGCATGGCCTTCGCTTGACATCACCAGCACCAGGGCGAGTGCCGCGGGGAGACTACTGAGGTCTGCGAGCATCCCGATGAGGGGTGGTCCGGTGAAGGTAGGCCGCCGGCACGCCGATTAACCTCCCGTTCGGCGGCACACCAATCTGCTAACACCAACGGCGGGCGGCAATAGAGCTGGGTCGGCTTACCCAAGCTGCCCGCATGGCACCAGGACCGAACGGCATGGGGGATATGGACGACTCGTACGAGCTCAGTGTTTCCCTCCTGACAGTGGGCGATCCCAGGACCGCGACCGGCGGCTACCTCTACCATCAGCGAATTGCCGCGTTGGCTCCGTTCTGTAACGCGCGGCTGGAGTTCGTCTCCTTTCCGGCCTGGCCTTTTCCGCTGCCCGCGCTGGCCGGCCCGGCGGTGTTGCGGGTGGTGGCCCGCCGACGGCCCGACATTCTCCTGCTTGACAGCATTGCGGCGGCCTTCGCCGCACCCTGGCTTCTGCTGCATCGGCCGCCGGTCCCCGTTGTGGGGATGTTGCACCAGCCCCCGGGCGGCATCGACCACGGTTCAGCCCGTACTCGGCTGCAGGCAGCATTGGATCGCCGCGCGTACCGCCAGGTCGCCCTGCTGATCGTGGCCAGCGCCGCCCTCGCGGACCAGATGGTGGCGGCCGGAGCCCCGAGGAAGCTGCTCCGCGTCGTCCCGCCCGGTCGGGATGTCGCCGCGGACGTCATTTTGCCGCCCGGGGATCTTCGAGCCGACCGCAAGGCGGCCGTCCTAGCGGTGGGGAACTGGGTAGAGCGGAAAGGATTGCTCGATTTGCTCGAGGCGGTTGCCGCGTTGCCGACGGACTTGGTGACCCTGCACCTTGTGGGCGATACCGAGGTCGAGCCCGGCTATGCCCGGCGCGTCCGGGACCGGATTGCCGCCGCCGACCTCAGGGACCGCGTGGTCGTGCATGGGCTGCGATCCATCAACGAGGTTGCAGGCTTCTATCGGGCGGCAGACGTGTTCGCGCTTACGAGCATCCGAGAGCCGTACGGGACCGTGTACGGCGAGGCGATGGCGGCCGGGCTTCCAGTGGTGGGGTGGGACGCGGGAAACCTGCCATTCTTGGCCCGCGACGGCATCGAGGGCCGAGTCATCGCTCCGGGTGACCAGGAGGCGCTTACTGCCGCGCTCCGAGCGCTTGCAGCCGACGAGCGGTTGCGCCGTCGCCTCGGTGCCGCTGCTCGGCGACGAGCTGCGGCATTCCCCACGTGGCAGGAGACTGCGATCCGGCTCTTCAGCGAGCTGCGCACCGTTGCAGGAAAGCCAAGCACGAAACGGTGGTTGTAAGGGCTATTGCAGGTGGAAATGGGCCTAACACAGCAACGGCCTGACCCGACCACCGGTGCCTTCGCTCGTAACGGCGCTGTTCATGGCTGCCTGGCATGGATGCCGCACATCCGGGTAGCGCGAGTTCACCCGCCGCAGATGAGGAGACAGTCGAATGTGGCTCGTCGTCGTGCTTCC
>JBKOZJ010000169.1:0-3401 GCA_046725875.1 Actinomycetota bacterium | reverse complement strand
GCGGCTAGCGCGCCCTCGATGTTTCCCGCCATCTCGAGCAGGTGTCCGCGCGTGGCCGCCACCCGATGCGTCTGCGCGAGGACGCCGTCGGTGTCGAGCTTGTCCAGGCGGTCGAGCCCGGCCTTCGGACCGTACACCATCGCCATCGCAACGGCGTGGTTGAGGCTGACCACGGGAGTCGGCGAGACGCGCATCAGCAGCTCGTACAGCCCGAGGATCTCGACCCAGTCCGTCTCCGCGTAGCTTGGTGCCTCGTCGTGGACTGCCGCGATTGCCGCTTGGATTTGGTACGGGCCAACGCGGCCGTGCGGTAGGGCCGCCCAGATGAGCGCGACGCCTTCCCGAATCGCGGAACGGTTCCAGCGGCTGCGGTCCTGCTCGGCAAGCGGAACGAGCTCCCCGCTCGAGCCGGTGCGAGCCGGCCGCCGCGCATCCACGAGCAGCATAAGCGCGAGCAGCCCCGCCACCTCGGCGTTGTCCGGCAGGAGCTTGTGCACCACGCGGGTCAGCCGGATCGCCTCCGCAGACAGGTCGGCGCGATGAAGGTCCGGCCCGGAGGTCGCGGTATAACCCTCGGTGAAGATCAGATAGAGCACCTGCAGGACGGCCGGGAACCGCTTGGGGAGTTCGGCGGCCTCAGGCATTCGGAAACGGGCACCGGCTGCGCGGATTGTCGCCTTCGCCCGGCCGATGCGCTGCGCCATGGTGGCTTCCGGTACGAGAAACGCTCGGGCGATCTCCGCGGTGGTGAGACCGCCCACGGCCCGCAGCGTGAGCGCGATCTGCGAGGCCGGTGTAAGCGCCGCGTGGCAGCACAGGAACAGTAGGGCAAGCGTGTCGTCCACGCTGGGTGCGCGGGCCTCCCCCGGCGGCGGTGCAGCGAACTCCTCCTGTGGAGTCGCGGCGGCGGCAGTCTCCTCGCGCCGCCGCCGGGCTTCCGCGCTGCGTAGCTCGTCGATGAGCCGACGCGACGCGATCCGGATAAGCCAGCCGCGCGGGTTGTCTGGCGTTCCGGTCTCCGGCCACTGCTTGGCGGCCGCGATGAGAGCCTCCTGTACGGCATCCTCGGCGGCGTCGAAGTGCCCATATCGCCGTACTAACGCGCCGAGGACCTGCGGCGCGAGCTCATGCAGCAGGTCCTCGACGCGAGGTTGCGCGCCCATCAGACCGCCGGCGCGTCCAGGATCGGATGGACGACGATCTGGCCCGGGCGGGTACCGGCCGGCACGGGGCAGCTCAAGGCGCGCTTGGCGATCTCGACGGCTCGATCGATGTTCGCGCAGTCGACCACCCAATAGCCCGCAAGCAGCTCGTGCGTCTCCTGATAGGGCCCCTCAGAGACGATCGGCGTATTGTCCGAGCCTCCCGTGACGAGCACTGCCTGCCGCGGCTCGGCCAGCCCCTGACCGTCGACGAACTCACCCGACTCGGCGAGGTCATTGTTGAGCGACTCCATGAAATTGAACATCGTCTGGAGTTCCTCCGGCGACCAGGCCGGGAAGCCCTCCGACGGCTTGCCGTTCATCGCGTCGTACGCGGCCTGGTTGCCAAGGATCGCGATCAAATACTTGGCCATTTGCTCTGCTCCTTCTCGCTTTCGGGCCCCGGTTTGGTGCCTGTCGCCGGTTACGTCGGAGCTGGCCGCCGGTCCTCGACATACTGACTGAGGATTCTTTCGCCGTGCGCGGTGGGCGTCTCGACGCGGCGGTCGGCATGGCGCGATCAACTAGGTGACAAGCCCGGGATCAGGCGGGGGGCGACACCGTCTACCTGGATCAGTTCTCCGGCGGCTTGTGAGGGGCTCGTCGGGCCGTTGCCGGATAGCGCTCTGGCAGCGCCGACGAGGCTCAGCGTCGAACAGTGGACCGTTAGATCGATTTTGAGCCGGACCAGCAAGATCAATGGACCGCCAGGTTGATTTTCGACGCCGGAACGGAGATCCATGGACCGCCACCTTGACATTTGACCCTCATTCGTCGACCTCACGGTCCATTAATCTTCGATCGAGGTGATCCTTTTCTAACCAACGGTCCATTGTTGTGGCCACTGCGTACGGGAGACAGCCCAACCGACTCACCCTCGCACTGGCCTGTAGGAGATCGGTCGCACCGGTCTGGGAGTGGATCGATGCGGCGCACCGTCGCATCTCGCGATCGGACCGGTGCCAGCTCAGCGGGCGCCGCTGACGTCGAGGGTCGCGCCGGAAACATATGAGGCCGCGGGCGAGAGCAGCCAGAGGATAGGTTCGGCGATCTCCTCGGGCTGCGCTTCACGCTGCATTGGGATGGTCGGCCGGAGCCGGTCGAGCCGGCCAGTCTCGCCGGTTGCGGCGTGGATGTCGGTACGGACCAACCCGGGCCGCACGCCGTTCACCCGGATTCCCTCTGTGGCGACCTCTCGGGCGAGACCGTACGTCACCGAGTCGACGGCCGCCTTCGCCGCCGCGTAGTCGACGTACGTCCCAGGAGAGCCAAGCACGGCAGCCCGGGAGGAAACGTTCACGATCGCTCCACCGCGGCCGCCGTTCGCCGGCGACATCCGGCGCACCGCCTCGCGGCAACAGAGCATGGTGCCGAGCAGGTTCACCGCGAACATCCGCTCGATCCGCTCGGCGGACATGTCGGCGACCCGCGCGTAGGGGGCGACGATGCCGGCACAGTTGACGAGGCCGCGAACCGGTCCCAGCTCGTGCTCAGCGCTCTCGAAGAGCCGTACCACATCGGCCTCCACGGCAACATCGGCCTGCGTCGCAAACGCCTGCGCGCCCTGGGCGCGACACTCGTCGACCACCTTGGCCGCCGCCTCGGCGTCCGCAAGATAGTTGACGCACACGTCCCAACCCCGCCCAGCGGCCAGCCGGGAAGTAGCCGCTCCGATTCCCCGACCGCCACCCGTCACGATCAACGTTCCACTCATGGCACCAGTTTGTCGGTCCGGCTGTGCGCGATGACATCCGGCGGGACTGTCACTGTCTTCGCAGCTCCTCCGTTCAGATGCTGCTTTCCATAGGCTCGTGGACGCTGACAACGGCCCGAGACACAGGCGGGAGCGGAAGGGCTATGACTGATCAGTCAGAGCGGTTGGCCGGCGAGCTTTCCGCCATGCTGACCGTACTAACGACGGAACACTTCACCCTGCAGACCGCCCGCTCGTCCACCGTGGGCGAGACGGTAGGCCGGGCGGGGATGTACCTCACCACGGTCTCAACGACGCTTGTTGCGCTTGCCTTCGCCGGTGAAGTCACCGAGTTCAGCGCTGCGTTCACCGTCTTCGGATTGGTGGCGTTCCTGTCGTTGCTGTTCGTCGGGTTCGTAACGTTCCAGCGGGTCGTGCAGGTGTCGATGGACGACATTGCCGCGGCGCAGCGCATCAACCGGGTGCGCCGGCGCTATCTCGAACTT
>JBKOZJ010000168.1:0-12014 GCA_046725875.1 Actinomycetota bacterium | reverse complement strand
CGAACGGGCACCGGCCGGCGCACACCGTCCTGCTCGCCGCCGGTATCCCGGTCCTCGAACACCTCACCGGTCTTGACCAACTTCCGGTGAGCGGAGCGCGACTATATGCCGCGCCGCCGCGGGTGCGTGGGTTCAGCGCCTTTCCGGTACGGGCGTACGCGATCGTTCCGGCTTGAGGCGGGCGTGGTCGGGGCACCCGGATTTGAACCGAGGACCTTCCGCTCCCAAAGCGGACGCGCTACCAAACTGCGCCATGCCCCGAGGGATCTCGCCGGCAAGGATACCGTGCGAGGTCAGCCCCGCCCGAGCTTCATTTAAGTTGCCTTAGCCGTCAGTCAAGCGCAGCGGACCCCGGTAGCATGGTGATCGATCACGATCCGCCGCATTGATGATCATGCGGGTGTAGCTCAATGGTAGAGCTCCAGCCTTCCAAGCTGGCGGTGCCGGTTCGATCCCGGTCACCCGCTCCACTACAAAGCCGCAGCTCAGCGATATGAGTCTCGATTTGCGCGATTCGATCATCGCTACGAATTTTCGGTTTCGTGCCCGCCACGTGCCCGATCCCGACTCGGTAGTGCCCGTCGATTGAGCATCGTCTTCGCCGTCGTCAGGAGTCGCCCACTGGTGACTGGGTGGCCCGGCAGGTGTGCAAGTCCCAACACCCGGCCGAGGAGGCGCCGCACCGGCACGCCTGGGTGCTCACCGGGCGAGAGGCAGGTGGTTAGGCCACTCTGCCCGCCCAGGACGTGGAGGCGGAAAAAGTGGCGGTGCTGCAGGTCGCCCGGCGGTGGCTGCAGACCGTCCCAGCCGATGTCACCGAAGTCGTTGCGCCCGAGCCGTGCGCTGGCATCTGCGCTTCGGGCTGTGCTACCGGGACGTGGAGGAACCTTGGCCGAGCGGGCATCGCGGTCGATCACGTCACGGTGCACCGCTGGAAGTGCAGCAGTTCAGCCGTTGTCAGAAGCAGACGAGCCGTTGGTGACATGGTCGCGGCCGGATTGACCTGCTGTTAATGGTGGTGCAGCGGCAGGGACTGGGCTCGGGGTGTTCTGGTGTTCGGCGGCACTAGTGATGTTGTGCGCCATGCCACCGAAGATGAGGTGGTGGAACGGTGTGATGGATTTCCAGTAGAGATGGCCGGCGAGGCCGTGGGGTTCGAAGATTGCCCGCTGCCGGTAACGCGCGCCCGGGGGATCGGGGACGGCGGCCAGTTCGAGCCAGGCGCGGCCTGGGAGGCGCAGCTCGGCGCGCAGCCGCAGCAGATGCGGTCGATCGAGCTGCTCCACGCGCCACCAGTCGAGTGCTTCGCCGGTGTGCAGGCGGCGTGGGTCGCGGCGGCCGCGGGACAACCCGGCGCCGCCGGCGAGGCGATCGATCCAGCCTCGCACCGACCACGCCAGGGGGAGTGCGTACCAGCCGTGCTCGCCGCCGATTGACTCGATAACCTGCCACAGGGTCTGCGCGTCGGCTGGGGTGCGGTGTTCCCGGACATCCTCGTATACCGTGCCGCCCGACCACTCTGGGTCGGTGGGTAGTGGGTCGGAGGGCGCGCTGAGGATACTCGCATCCGACCACCGGGTCGGCACGTCCGCGTTGCGGACGCGGGTCAGCGCCAGCTCGATGGCCCTCTCGTAGTGGGTCAGCCCACCTTCGGGGTCAGGGATGTGGTCGGTCACGTCGTGGTCGTGACAGATGATCTCGTGTACGAGCGACTCGATGAGCGGAACGGCGATGCTGCGGGGCACTGGGGTGACCAGGTTGACCCATTGGGCGGACAGCCACGGGGTGAGGACCGGCACCGGGACCACCAGCCGCCGCGGCAGGCCGGCCACAACCGCATAGCGGCGCATCATGTCCAGATACGTGAGCACGTCGGGGCCGCCTATGTCGAAGCCTCGGTTGAGCTCGCTGGGCAGCGTGGCGGCGTGGGTGAGGTAGTGCAGCACGTCACGAACGGCAATGGGCTGGATACGGTTGTGCACCCAACGCGGGGTGACCATCACCGGCAGCCGCTCGGTCAGGTAACGGAGCATCTCGAAGCTGGCTGATCCGGATCCGAGGATGATCGCCGCCCTCAGCACCACTGTGGGAACGCCGGAATCCAGCAGAATCCGGGCCACCTCGTCACGAGAGGCCAGGTGGTCGGACAGCGGTCCCTCCGCTGGAGTAATCCCGCCGAGGTACACGATCCGACCCACCCCGCAGGTGCGCGCCGCCCTCGCCACAATCTGCGCAGCCGTCCGGTCCGACTCGACGAAGTCACGCCGGTGCAGCGAGTGGACCAGGTAGTAGACAACCTCTTGGCCTGCGACGGCAGCCGCGACGCTGGCCGCGTCGGTGACATCCGCCGACACGAGCTCGACGCTGTCCCGCCACGGCACGTCGGCCAGCTTGCCGACGTCCCGCGCCGCCGCCCGTACCACGTGACCCGTCCGCACCAGCTCAGGAACCAGCCGGCCACCGACATATCCGGTCGCGCCGAACACCACACAGCGCATGTCCGTCCCCCCTCCAGGTCGAACTCGCTCGAGTCCGACCGATTCGCAGTGCGGCGCCTAGGGCAACAGCGTTACCCCCTGCGGACAAGCTGTAACGCGATAGCGCCGGCGGCGCCCGTTCCCGAGCTGATCCACATCACACCTCCGCACTCGGACGCCTCTGCATGCCCAGCTGCCGGGCGGTGCGGCTGCACGGGGCGCCATACAGGCGGCTGCTAAATGAGATCGGTTTCGGCGTTCACGCCAGCCCAGGGCGCACCTCCTCAACCCGCCTCGCTAACGTGAGCCGGGCGCAGCCAAGAGCCCGCATTGCCTAGCATTCACTTGTGAACCAGGAGGCATCGAGCCTGTTCACCGGGCTCGCACCGGTGTTGAACGTGAGCGACCTGGCCGCCGAGCGCGCCTTCTACGAGAAGCTCGGCTTGCCGGTCATCTACGAAGGTCCGGAGTATCCAGACTTCATTGGCTTTGGGACCGAGACGCTGCATTTCGGCATCCAGGCAGCGGATACCTCCAACGACCCGCCGAGCGTGCTGACCTGGCAAATCGGCGTCACCGACATCGATACTGCCGTGGAGCGGTGCCGCTCAGCGGGCATCAACTTCGAACTCGAACAGAACAACCCCGCTCCCGGCTGGGCTTACCGGCGCCTGATCATCCGCACCCCGAGCGGTTACCGGCTAGCACTCGAAGGCCCCAACGAATAGAGGCCCGCAAGACGAGGGCACTACGACTCGCGGCGTCCGCATCTTCGTTTGTACGGACTTGTGCCCGCTGCGTGCCCGATCCCTGCTCGGCAGTGCCCGACGATTGAGCATCATCGACGCCGTGATGGGTATGGCGTCCCCCGATGGGCTGGTGTCTCGTTCGTTAGCTCCTCTACATCCTCTGCATTACATTCCCTGCATTTGATTCAGGCCGTCGGGCGTCCAAGATCTGGTCGGAGTCCCGATCCAGGCCCGGGCACTGGCCCAGCCGGCGCCGCCGTCCGCTTACTGGCCGACGCGGCCGTCGATGCGCTCGCGCAGAAGATCGGCGTGCCCACAGTGCCGCGCGTACTCCGCGATCTGCGCAATCAGGAGATCACGAAGCTGCACGTCCGCGCCGTCGGGGCCGAGGTCGGAGACGCCGGCGTTCCGGGTGCCGAGGTCGGCGACGCCGGCCACGAGCTGGTCGGTGAGCTCCACCTCGGCCCGCCACTGCCGCCAGGCGTCCTCGACGACGGCCGGGTCGGCGATCGCGCCGTTCCAGTCGCCGTCACGGTCCTCGTCGGTGCAGTACAGCTTCGGCGCGTCCTCGCCCGCCATCACCCGGCGGAAGTGTCGCTCCCCCTCGGCCAGGTGCCGCACCAGCCCCAGCAGGGACATCATCGACGGCGGTACGGATCGCCGGGCGAGCTCCGCGGCATCCAGGTCCGCGCATTTCATTTCCATGGTGAGGCGGTAGTAGCGCAGATAGCCGAGCAGCGTGCTGCGTTCGTCGACGGTGTCGACATCGGTTTCGCGCGGGTCGTCGCCCGGGTCGACCCACATGTCGCCGTACACGGTCGACTTCGTCCACCGGGTCGCGACGGGTCCACCCGCATCCGAGTTCGTCATCCCGGCATCGTCGGCCAATACGACCTCGGGGCGCCATCGAATATCCAGCGGCGCGGCAGCATAAGCCGAGATCTTCGGCGGCTGGGACGCCTAGCGATGCCACGGCGAACACGGCGGCCTGCCTGCCTGGAGAGCTCAAATGCCCGAACGCCATCGTTCGGCCGGCGAGCCGCGCTTGCGACTTGAGCCGTAGGCGCTAGCCAGAGTTCCCGAGCCGGCCACCCTTGATGGGGTGGCCGTTCTCCCCTACTGCAGAGATCATTGCCGGGAAGGTGCGGCGCGGGCCGATCCCGCGCGGTGCCGTTGGTCCCCGCCGGCTGGGATGGTCGCGTCCAACAGCACACTGACCCCGGCTGGGTGGGTCCGGACGTCCTCACACCGCTGCTGCAGCCGGTGCAATGACTCGGTATCGCCGACTGGAAAGGCAGCCTCCAGGCGTGCACTTTCCTGCACCTCGGGCAGGTCCAGAACGGCATCGACAAGGCTCGCGCGGCTGCCCGGCGGAATGTGCCCGGACGCGGCGCGCAGCGACGCCCGGGCGGTGCGGTCAAATCCGGGTGAGGTGGTCACATCGGCCGCGGCGACTGTGCGCTCACCGTCGTTGATCTCGATGTGGCGGTGCAGATCATGCTCGGCCATGCTCTGCCTCCTACCCAGGATTCATGGCGTGGACAAGGGGCCAGCGGCGGGCCCAATTTGGTGTGGGCAGCGTTGTAGCGCCCACGCAATCCCGATTGAGATTCTAAGCATCGGACGGGCGAGCTGGATCCGTTGACCCCAATGTTGGCGGGTACCCCGTCCTCCGCGAAGCCAAAACCAGCCGCCCACTCTCCGAAACCTGAGAACCCCGACAACCAGGTCAGATGTGAACAATGGCTCCGGGTTTGAAGCTGCTTACTGACAGGTTTTAATGGGTCGGCCGCCTACAGCGCGCGCAGCAGGTGCCTTTCGAGCACGGTCGGCAGGAAGAGATCGCGATAGCCGTGGTCATCGAACAGGACGGTGACCTGGTTTCCGTCGTAGCGTTGGACGGTGCCCTCGCCGAAGTGCTGGCTCGCCACCCGTGAGCCGATCGGAAACGGATGCTCGCCCCGTACGGGCGCGGGGCGCTGACGGTCGTTGTCACAGGCTCCGCAGGGACCCGGGTAGTCCTGGCCGAAGTAGGTGAGCAGGAACGAGCGCCGGCATCCAGTGTGCTCGGCGTAGCGGCGCATCATTTCGAGCCTGGTGTTCTGGATCTCGTGCTCGCGAGCTGTCTCGTCCACGGATGCGTCGAGTGCGTCCGCGACGCTCATCGCCTCGCTCCAGCGGACGCCTCCGTCGGCGGTCCAGTTGGCTGCGCCCACGTCGACGAGGCGCGCGAGTGCGAGCGTTACCGATCGATGGCCAAGCCCGACGGCGTCCGCGAGCTCGTCGATGCCAGTCGCAGCGGTCGTGTCGGTGAGTCTGGAAGCGATCGTGGCCACCGTCGCGGCCGACACACCTCGGGCTGCCAGGTATCGCGCCGTGGCAAGGTCGGCCTGGCGGTACACCAGTCGGGCCTGGGCAGGGTCGCCGTCGCGGCCGGCGCGTCCGATCTCCTGGTAGTAGGCGTCGAGCGAGCCAGGCGGGTCGGCGTGCAACACCCACCGGACGTCGGCTTTGTCGATCCCCATCCCGAACGCCACCGTTGCGGCCACTATCCGCGCCGACCCATCCAGGAACGCCTCCATCGCCTCGCGTCTGGCAGCCGTCGGAAGTCCGGCATGGTAGAGGGTCACCTCGTGTCCGGCCGTCTCGAGCGCATCCTTTACGGCCTCGGCGCCAGCGTGCGTCGCGGCATACACGAGCCCCGATCCCTCTAGTTCGGAGGCCGCACGTTCGATCTCCCGCTGCTTTTCCTTGACGGATCCGACGTGGTGGGCCGACAGATCGATCTCCGGTCTGTCGAAGTCGCCGATCACCACTTCCGGATCACGAAGCCGCAGGCGCCGCACGATCTCACCGCGCACGGGCGGCGCTGCTGTCGCAGTCAAGGCGACTCGGACATCAGCTCCGAGCGCGTCGGCCTGGGCGCCCAGCCGCAGGTAGTCGGGGCGAAAGTCCTGACCCCATTGGCTAATTAGGTGGGCCTCATCGACCACAAACAAGCCCGGCTGGGCACGGCGCAACGCCTCCCTCGTCGCAGGATTCGTGAGCTGCTCTGGCGACAGGAACACGAATTCGTCCGGCCCGCCAAGTGCCGCCAGCGCCTCCACCCGCGCGCTGCTGGACTGCTTCGAGTTGAGGACGATGGCCGACAAGCCCCCAGCATGAAGATGCGCCAGCTGATCGTCCTGCAAGGCGATCAGCGGAGAGACGATCACGGTCAGACCCGACCTCAGCAGCCCGGCGACCTCGTAGATCGCGGACTTTCCGCCGCCGGTCGGGAGCACCGCCAACACGTCGCGCCCAGCGGCCGCGGCCGTGATCGCCTCAAGCTGCCCGGGGCGCAGCCGCGAAAACCCCAGGCGCTCACGTGCCAAGGCGCGAATCGGTTCAGCCGCCGCGCGCGCAGCCGTCGCGCCGGTCACCGCGGCGCTAGCTGGGGATCACGCCAGCAGGCCGAGAGATCCGGCAGGTCGCCGTCCCACACCAGCGCATCGCGTATCCGCTTGCCCAGGTCGGAAGGTGAGCCGCCCATCAGGGGTAGCCCGCCGCCCGCCGACGCCCGATCGGACAGGCCAACCATCTCACCCAACCAGCCTAAGCGTGGGCTCACCGCGCTCCCGAGCGGACGTGAGTCGCCATCACCGTCTCCTTCGGCCCGAATGCTCGCGACCGCGGATGACCGAGACCCGTATCGCCGTGGTACCACTAAGGCAACAGTCGCACCCTGGGGCAGCTCTACCACATAGGTCCTAGGGCAAGGAGCGGTGGCTTGCTCGGTCCTCAGCCCACCGCTTTCTTCACGAGCGCACCGATCCTTGCCTCGCCGGCGGCGGTCAACTCGGTCAGCGTCGCGTTCCCCGTCAGCCACTGGGCACGTGCTGATCTTGTGGCTGGCAGGAAGCGGGATGATGCAGCATGATTGCACACGCCGCTTCATGTCCGGCGCGGGTCATTCGATCCTGTCGCTAGTGAGGCGAGAGGTGCCGTCACGTCTTGGAGGGGACGCAGGTGCAACATGGCTGAGAGTCGAGCCGCGGGACGACCGCCGAACGCTCTGCGACGAGTGCTCGTTCCGTTGGCCCTCGCCCAGTTCATCTGCAGCTTCGCCGGCTCCAACATGAACGTGATGATCAACGACATCAGCAAGGACCTCGACACCACCGTGCAGGGCGTGCAAGTCGCGATCACAATTTTTCTGCTGGTCATGGCGGCCCTGATGATCCCCGGCGGCAAGCTGGCCGACCGTTACGGGCGGAAGCGATGCTTCACGGTCGGCCTCGCCGTGTACGGCGTTGGGGCCGGGCTGAGCGCGATCTCTCCCAGTCTGGGTGTCCTTATCATCGGCAACTCGATCCTCGAGGGTGTGGGCACGGCGCTGCTGATCCCGCCCGTCTACATCCTCACGACCCTGCTGTTCACCGAGGTCAGCTCCCGTGCCCGCGCATTCGGTGCGATCAGTGCGCTGGGCGGCATCGGCGCCGCAGCGGGGCCGTTGATCGGCGGTCTCATCACCACGGCGATCAGCTGGCGGGCGGCCTTTGTCTTCCAGGTCCTGATCGTCGCGCTAATCGTTTGGCTGAGCCGCCGGATCCATGATCCGCTGGCGCCGGATCCGGACCGTCCCTTCGACACGGGCGGAGCGGTCCTCTCAGCCGTCGGCCTTGTACTGCTCGTCATGGGCATCCTGGCCACGGATAACAATGGCTGGCTGGCAATCGGCTTGATCCTTGCCGGTGCGCTGGTCCTGGCGTTGTTCTTCCGATCGATGCGGGCCGAGGAGCGTGCCGGCAAGGAGCCGCTGCTGCCGACAAGTCTCTTCCGCAACCGCATCACCAACCTTGGCCTCGTCACGCAGAATGCCCAATGGCTGCTACTCACGGGTGTGTCGTTCGTCGTCTCGGCCTACCTGCAGGTTGTGCGTGGCTACGACGCGATCCAGACGGGCGTTATCTTCACGGCGACCACGGCCGGCCTCCTCGTTTCGTCGCTCGCCGCTGAGCGCTTCGCGATGCGGCGCGCACAGCGGACCCTCATCATGGGGGGCTTCATCGTCACGCTCGCCGGCATTGGCGTCCTGCTCGCCATGGTGATCGGCACCCCGAGTGCCTGGGCCTTCGCGCCGGGCCTCCTCCTCATCGGGC
The DNA here is from genome assembly GCA_046725875.1 of Actinomycetota bacterium. Taxonomy (GTDB): domain Bacteria; phylum Actinomycetota; class Actinomycetes; order JAKEEW01; family JAKEEW01; genus JBKOZJ01. The sequence goes on along the minus strand of JBKOZJ010000168.1, from coordinate 3,647 downwards.
TGGGGCTCGGCATGATGCTCACCCCCTCCGTCAACGTCGTTCAGTCGAGCGTCGCCGAGGACCTCCAGGGCGAGATCTCGGGCTTGTCTCGGAGTGTGTCCAACCTCGGCTCTTGCCTCGGCGCGGCCGTTGCCGGCACCGTCCTCGTCGCCGGAATCACGTCCACGCCGGAGCGGTCGTACGGGCTCGCGATGGTCGTTCTGGCTGCGTTCGGTGTCGTAGGACTTGTGGCGGCCGCAGTTGCGCCCCGCTCCGGCGCTCCGACTGAAGCCCCGCGTTTGCAGCAGCAGAGCCCGCCCGAGGCTCTCGGGGCGGCATAGTCCACCGGTTGGTCCCAGCGCTCCGAGAGTCGGCCGAACTTGATCATAGGAGAACACCGATGTCGGCGCGGCCATCTCGCGGCTCACGGCCCGATGGGCCGGGCGCTGATGGAAGACTTGATCTGCACCGATCTGGCAGCGTTAAAGGCAGCAAACACGTCGATCCCGAAGGCACGCGGATACGGTGGTGGCGTCGATCGGGTGAGGAAGGGCGGGCGTCATGACAACCAAGAGCGACTTCACAGACGAAGAATGGGTACGGGTGCGCAGGGCGCCCTTCGTCGCCGGGATGGCGATCTCCCTGGCCGACCCCGGGGGTCCAATCGAGATGGCGAAGGAGTCGGTGGCGACGATCAAGTCCGCGACGAACCCACCCAGCCGCGACCAGTTGGTCGCGGAGATCGCGTTGGACATCCAGGCCATGACACAGCAGAAGCAGAACCCGCTCCGCGATTACATGCTGAGCAAGGACACGAAGCCCGGGCAACAGGTCCTCGACGAGCTACGAGCGGTCCACGGAATCGTGGTGTCGAAGGCAACACCCGAGGAGGCCGATGCGTTCAGCCAGTGGCTGGTCGCCACCGCGCAGGCGGCCGCCGATGCCGCGAAGGACGGCGGTTTCATGGGCTTCGGTGCGAAGCAGGTCAGCCAGGGCGAGAGGGACATGCTGGAACAGGTGCGTTCCGCCCTCAGCGCAGGTTGAGCGTCGCGGGTCACGGAGAGGCTGTAGCGCGACGCACAACATCGGCCATAGCGTCGACCGACGCTCCCGGCCAGGCCGGTCATTACGACGCCGACACAGAGGTCCGCATTCGGGCGACAGGGCGACGTGTCAGTCGTCGAAGGCCGCCAGCTCGAGCTGGCTGACGCGGGCGGGGTCGGCGAGGATATCGATTTCTACGATCTTCCCCCCCGCTACGGTGAATCCAACGACCGCGAATGGGCGTCCGCGCGGGGCTACGACGACTCCTGCGGCTCCGTTCACGACCGCCGGCTGTGCGAACCGCGCAAACTGCGCGAAGGCGAGTACCGACCGCGCCGCCTCCGCCGCGCCCCGTACCACCCTCGAACGATCTGCACGGAGCGCGCCACGGTCCGCTCGAACGACAACATCGGGGTCAAGCACTTCGAGAAGCGCGTCGAAGTCGCCTTCGCGGGCCGCCGCGAGGAAGGCGTTGACAACCTCGCGCTGGCGGGTGAGATCAGTGTCGGGGACGGTGGGTGCTCCCTGTACCCGGCGACGAGCCCGACTAGCGAGTTGCCGTGCGGCCGTTGGAGAACGCCCAACGATAGGCCCGATCTCGTCGAACGGCACCGCGAACATGTCGTGCAGCACGAATGCGAGCCGCTCGGCGGGGGCGAGGGTCTCGAGGACCACTAGCAGCGCGAGACCGACCGAGTCAGCCAGTAGCGCCTCGTGCTCTGGATCGCTGCCGTCCTCCCGGCTGACGATCGGCTCTGGCACATGCGCGTCCAATGGCTCCTCGCGCCGCGATTTTCGCGACTGCAGCATGTTTAGGCAGACCCGAGCGACCACGGTCGTCAACCAGCTCTGGAGGTTCTCGATCTCGCTTGTGTCGGCCCGGCTGACCCGGACCCAGGCGTCCTGGAGCGCGTCATCTGCCTCGTTGAGCGCGCCGAGCATCCGGTAGGCCACCGCCCGCAGGTGCGTCCGATTCGCCTCGAAGCGTTCTGCCAGCCACTCTGCGTCGTCCATCACGTCACATTCCTTCATCAGGCCCTGTCTTAGCAGTAGACCGACCAAACCCTGCCGATGTGACAAGGAGATCGACTTCTCGTCTAACGCAAGTGGTGGACCTTGCTCGCCGTCTCGGTGGCGACGTTCATGCTCCTGCTCGATATCACCGTGGTGAATGTGGCGCTGCCGTCGATCCGGAAGGATCTTGGCGCAAGCTTCACTGACCTTCAGTGGCTGGTCGACGCACACGCACTCACCCCTCGCAGCACTGGTATTGACAGCCGGCTCGCTCGCTGACCGCCTCGGACGGCGAAACTCTTCGGCGTCGGTCTGGCGATCTTCTCGATCGCTTCGCTGCTCTGCGCGCTGGCGCCGGGCCCGACCTTGCCGGCGCGCGTGATGATGGCCGCCGGCCTCGGCATGGCGGGAGTCGGCCTGCTGCTGATGTCGGGGATCGAAACGGACTCCGAGTGGAGCACCCTGCTGGGCGGATTCCTCGTCGCCGGTGCCGGGGTCGGTCTGCTCAACCGGTGATCGCGGACGTCGCCGTGAGTGTCGTCCCGAAGAAGCAGAGCGGGATGGCCGCGGCAATCAACGACACGTTCCTCCAGGTCGGTGTCGCCGTCGGTATCGCCCTCTGGGGCGCCATCCTCGCGAACCGTGGCGCCGATAAGATCGCCGAGCTGACCGCCGGGCTGCTATCCCGCGATCTTGACTCCATACAATGGCTCGCCCAGCCTCTCCCCGCCGGGGGCGGGTTTGCCCGGCACACTTCCTACTCCGGCAGCGGATCACGTTGCAGCGGCGTGACTCCCACTGCTCTGAGAACCTGCTGGACGAACTCGGCCTTCGCATTCGTGTAGGCGTTGCGATTCTCTCGATGCTCGTGGGAGAGCCGCATCTTCAGGGCTGCGTATTGCCGACGAAGTGTCGGATCGGAACGCAACGCGTTGCGGAAGGCAATCAGCGCCCTAGCGTGTGGGTCCTCGTGCCCGATCAGATGAAGATGGTGCGTACGAGCTTCAGGGCGGGGGCGTAGGAACCAAAGACGGTAGGACCTATATGGATCGTCCGGCCAGAACCACCAGCCCTCGGCTCCAAGCAGCGGCACTGCCGCGGCGGACGCATCGAGATTCCGAACCGGCGCCAGGACGTCCACCACAGGCTTGGCGGCCAGGCCTTTGACGGCGGTGGAGCCGATGTGCTCAACCGGCGCGGCAAGCCACGGTCGGAGCAAGGCCGAAAGCCGAGCCTGTTGCTCGTAGAAACGCGCCTGCCATACCGGATCGTACTCGACGATCTCCACAGGCTGATCGGTCACCGCTCGACCTTAGCCAGAGTCAGCAGGGACGGGCACCAGGATCGTCGATGCCTCGGGTCGCGCTGAGCCCGCGGACACACCTGCCTCGACGTCGAGAAAGCCATAAGGTCCGATTCGTCCCGATCGCGGGCGACGCATCGTGCGCGGGACGCGTTGGCAGGTGGTCTTCAGCGATGGCTCGAGGGCGCATTCGGCCGGCCCAGGATCGGAGCGAGGTCCGCGTCACGCGGTGCAGGCCGGGGTGACGTCACCCTTTGCCACCGTCGGGCGGGAGCTTGGCGGGGGTTTGGAGCCAGCCAGCCACGTT
>JBKOZJ010000167.1:0-8277 GCA_046725875.1 Actinomycetota bacterium | reverse complement strand
GAAATCCTCGCCGGCGACCTCGCGCACGGCCGCGGCGGCCGCCTCCATGGTCAGGAAGAGGTTGGTGCCGGTGTCTCCATCCGGCACCGGATAAACGTTGATGTCGTCGATCTCTATCCTGGCTTGCGCGAGCCCCTCCAGAGCGGCTTCGCTCCACCGGCGGATCGCGGCAGCGTCGAGGATCTCCGGCATCCGCGCCTCCTCGACCTCGAACTCTGCCGCCAGCCAAGCGCTGGCCCGATCAATGCGAGGCTAGCGCCGGCACACGACGCAATTCCTCAACCTGCGATCGCCATTGCCCGTGCCCTCCTCGCCGCCATCGAGTGGATCAAGTGCGGTCGCGCTGGGCTTGACGCACCTGGACGCACAACAGTCGATCATTCCTGCCTGCCGGTCCCTCGAGTGCCTGCCGGTGTCGGATTGGCGGCTAACCTTGATCGTCGGCTAATCTCTAGCAGTCGTCCGGCGTGCCGGGCCCGTTCGGCATGTGATCCTGATTTCCGCTTGGAGTGTCTCCCGTGGCTGCCACCTGCGACGTCTGCGGCAAGAGGCCGGGCTTCGGCAACCGCATCTCGCACTCGCACCGACGCACCCGGCGCCGTTGGAATCCCAACATCCAGACGGTCCGGACCATGGTCGGCGGAACCCCGAAGCGGCTCAACGTCTGCGCCTCCTGCCTGAAGGCCGGAAAGGTCGCCCGCTAAGCCTTCCACTCCCACCCGTGGTCGACTGGGCCGATGCCGTCGCCGAGCGGGAAGCCGGCCTTTATCGCACCGGTGACATAGTCCTTGGCGGCGCCAACCGCACCCGGCACGTCGTCACCCAACGCCAAACGTGACGCGGTCGCGCTGGCGAGGGTGCATCCAGTGCCGTGCGTGTGCCGGTTGTCCAGGCGCGGCGCGCTGAACCGGATCTCCTGGGAACCGTCGTACAGCAAGTCGGTCGCCGGACCTTCCAGGTGGCCGCCCTTGACGAGCACCCATCGCGGCCCGAACCCGAGCAGCGCCTCGGCGGCCCCGCGCAGGTCGGCCTCGGATTTGACCTTCACGCCGGTCAGCAACGCGGTCTCGTAGATGTTCGGAGTCACGACCGTGGCGCAGGGGAGCAACCGCTTTCGGATGGTGGCGACAGTGTCGTGACTCAGCAGCGGGTCACCGTGCTTGGAAGCGCATACCGGATCAACGACCACGGGGACATCCATATCGGTGAGGAGCTCGGCGACCAGCTCCGCGAGGCGCACCGAAGCGATCATCCCGGTTTTGACCGCCTGGACCCCGATGTCGCCGACGACGCTCGCAAACTGCGCGCCCACGACCTCGGGAGCGAGTTCCCAGTAACCCTGGACCCCAACTGAGTTCTGTGCGGTGACAGCGGTAATGACGCTCATTCCATGCACGCCGAACGCGAGCATGGTCTTCAAGTCCGCCTGGATGCCGGCGCCGCCACTGGAGTCGGAACCTGCGATCGTGAGTACACGCGGTGGGGTCACAAGTCACAGATTACGGAAGTGGTCGTAGCCTCCCAGCTCGCCCGTGTCGTGGCCGTTTAGTGTGACGCCGGCGCCACGGCGGATCTGGCCGACCGCCCGCCAACCGTCGGGCATTACCGGGCCGGGGAAGCAGGCGGCGAAGGCGTGATCCTCTCCCCCGGTCAAGACCCACCGCTCGGGATCGGCGTTAGCCACCGACGCCGCCTCCGCCAGCTCAGCAACCTGGGGCGCCAGGGCCGCCCGGTCGAGCTCGATCAGTACGCCGGAGGCCGCGGCAACATGACCGAGATCCTGCACCAGCCCGTCGCTGACGTCTATCAGTGCATGGGCGCCCGCCGCGGCTGCCTTCAGGGCGAGGTCGTAGGGCGGGTGTGGTGCGCGATGAGCGGCGGTCAGCGCTGCGAGCGCGGCGGTCAGCGAAACGTCCGCACGCTCGAGCAACGCCTGCCCCGCTGCCGACCGGCCAAGTGAGCCGGCGATAGCGACAACATCCTCCGGCTTGGCACCAGAGCGCAGCACCGGTCGTCGCCCCGCGAGGTCGCCGATCGCGGTTACCGCGACCGCGATCCGGTCGTCTCGTACGACGTCACCACCGGCCACGGACGCGCCGCCCCGTAGACACTCATCCCGCAAGCCGTCAGCGAGCTGGAGCGGCCAGGCCACCGGCAGATCAGCGGGCATCGCGAGCGCGACCAGGACGGCGGTGGGCCGAGCACCCATGGCGACCACGTCGGCAAGGCTCTGTGCTGCTGCCTTGCGCCCCACCTCGTACGCCGTGGACCACTCCCGACGGAAGTGTCGCCCCTCCACCAGGAGGTCGGTCGTCGCCGCGATCTGCCCGTCCGGCGCACGCAGCACGGCCGCGTCATCACCCGGCCCGACGATAACGTCCGGGCCTTGCGGCAGCCGGCCGCTGACTAGCTCTATGAGGCCGAATTCGCCGACCGACTTGACCGTATCGTCGACACCCATCTGACCTCCGTTCCCCATGGCGGTACGGTTGCGCTGCTCACTTCTTCTTCCAGCAGGTGAGGAGCCGCCGTGGTCGTCCAGGCATACATCCTCGTGCAGACGGAGGTTGGCAAGGCCGCGCAGGTCGCCCGGGAAATCAACAAGATCGACGGGGTGACGCTGGCGGAGGACGTGACCGGCCCCTACGACGTGATCGTCCGGGCCGAGGCGCACAGCGTGGACGAGCTCGGCAAGCTCGTTGTCTCGCAAGTACAGGCCATCGACGGCATCACCCGGACGTTGACTTGTCCGGTGGTTCATCTCTGAACGGCGGCGATGCCGGGGAGCCACCAGCCCGGTCTCCTTACCCGGCGCGCAACGCTACGCTCGGGCCCGATTCCGGCGCAGCCAACAAGCCGCTGCGGCTTGCGATCGCCGGGGCCGTCGCGCTAACCGCCGTAGGTGGGGTGCTGGCGCTTCTTGCCGTACGCGCAAACGGCCCCGTGCGGGTTGCCATACCACACCCGACGGCGGAGGCGGCAACGGCCTGCAAGCAGCTCACCAAACAGCTTCCGGAAACCCTCGCCGGGCGGAGCCGGCGGCCGACGACGCCAGCATCGGACTTCGTGCGTGCCTGGGGTGACCCGGCGCTTGTCCTCTTCTGTGGGGTCGGCCGACCGGCAGGCCTCACGCCCACGGCCGAGCTGACCACTGTCAACGAGGTGGATTGGCTCCCCGTCGAGGACGAACGCGAATGGCGGTTCACCACGGTCGGGCGAATCGCCTACGTCGAGGTGCTGGCACCGAAGTCCGACGGTGCACCGACCGATCCGCTCGTCGAGCTCGCGGAGCTTATCAAGGACGCCGACCCGCTCACCGCAGGCCGGTCGGCCGGCGCAGTGCGAGCTGGATGAGCCGATCTACCAAATCCGGGTAGGGAAGGCCGGACTCACGCCAGACCACCGGAAACATCGAGGTCGGCGTGAAGCCAGGCATCGTGTTGACCTCGTTTAGGAGAAGCGTGCCATCCGATTTCAGGAAGAAATCGACCCGCGCTAGGCCCTCGCAGGCAAGCGCCTCGAACGCAGTGGCCGCCAGTCGGCGAACCTGCGTGGCCGTCTCGGTTGGTAGGTGCGCCGGTACGTCGTACTCGGTGACCTCGTCCAGGTACTTCGCCTCGAAGTCGTAGAACTCGTGGTCACCGCGTACCTTGATCTCGGCGACCACTGAGACTTCGGGCGCGTCGCCGGTCAGCGACTCAAGGACGCCGCACTCGATCTCGCGGGCGGCGACGGCGACCTCCACGAGCACCTTGGGATCCCATTCGCGGGCCGCCTCGATCGCCGCGGATAGCTGCTCGGGCCCGAGCACCTTAGTGATGCCGATACTCGATCCCGCCCGGGCCGGTTTGACGAACACCGGATAACCCAGCCGCGCCACCCGGTCGGCGACGCCGGCCTTGTCCCGCTCCCACTCCCTCGGACGGACCACTATGTGGTCGACAACGGGAAGCCCCGCAGCCACGAACAGCTTCTTCATGTATTCCTTGTCCATCGCGACAGCGCTGGACAGGACTCCGGAGCCGACATAGGTGACCCCGGCTAGCTCGAGCAGCCCCTGCAGGGTGCCGTCCTCACCGTAGGGCCCGTGTAGCAACGGGACGACGACGTCGACCTCTCCCAATGCGCGCGGAACCTCACCAGGCTTGGCGACCATCAGCTCCCGGACGGTGGGATCGCCGGCGAGGACCACTGCAGCACCGGATTCGTCAACGGATGGCAGCCGGCCGCCGGTGACGGCGAGGCGCTCGGGACGTCCCGACTCCAGGACCCAGCGACCGTCGCGCGAGATCCCAATGGGGACGACGTCATAACGGTCCCGGTCGATCGCCGCGAGCACGCTTCCGGCCGTCACGCACGACACGGCATGTTCCGAGCTACGCCCGCCGAACACGACGGCGACCCGTGGCTTCCGCGGAGCTGTCTCTTCATGGACGTCTGGGGGAATCGGCTTCCCAGGGGACTTGATGTCCATGGCGGACGACCCTAATGCCTGACCGGATCGGCCCGGGCCAGGGGAATCCCCCTTGCGGCGCTCTGCTCAGAGTGCGAATGATCACCCACAAGGCCGGTGTCCCCGCGAGGTTTGGAGCGAAGCGATCAAAACTTCGCCGGGTGGCGTGGGGTGATGTCGGGGCCTCAGTGGCCCCACCGCTCGGGCTTGGCTGCTCGGGACATCAGGCTGCGGAGCACCTCGAGCGGTGGCACGCCTTCATGGACCACCGCGACCACATGCTCGACGATGGGGACGTCGGTTGCCGCGGAGTGGGCCAGCTGGAGGATCGACTGGCAGGACTTGGCCCCTTCCGCTACCTGCCTGGTACTCCGCACGATCTGCACGACGGTCATCCCGCGGCCGAGCTTCTCGCCGAAGGTTCGGTTCCGCGACAGCGGAGACGAGCATGTCGCCACCAAGTCGCCGAGCCCGGCGAGACCGGAGAAGGTGTACGGGTCGGCGCCGAGCGCGGCGCCCAATCTGGCGGTTTCCGCAAGGCCGCGGGTAATCAACGACGCTTTCGTGTTGTCACCGAAGCCCATGCCGTCGGCCATCCCGACCGCAATGGCGATGACATTCTTGACCGCTCCCCCGAGCTCGGTGCCGACCACGTCGGTGTTGGTGTACGGCCGGAAGTAGGGCGTGTGGCACAGCGCCTGCACCCGGGCGGCGACATCCTCGTCCACACATGCGATAACGCTCGCCGCCGGCTGCCGCTGAGCAATCTCCGGCGCGAGGTTCGGTCCGGACAGCACCGCCACCCGAGCAGGCCCGACCCCCGTGACCTCGAGCACAACCTCGCTGGCCCGCTTCGCAGTGCCGAGCTCAATCCCCTTGGCCAGGCTGAGCAGGACAGCATCCGCCGGCAGCAGATTGAGCCACTGCCCAAGATTGTCCCGAAGCAGCTGGGACGGGATGGCGAATACGACGAGTTCCGCGCCGTCGGCCGCTTCGGCAGGGTCAGTGGTCGCGGCGATCGTGGACGGCAGCTCGACACCGGGCAGGTAATCAGGATTTTCGTGCTTCGCGTTGATCGCCTCGGTGAGCTCCGCCCGGCGCCCCCACAGCCGTACCTCACGCTCGGCGTCGGCGAGCACCAGCGAGAACGCCGTCCCCCAGGACCCGGCGCCGAACACCGCGACCCTGCTCATGGGTCGCTCTCCTCGGACCGCCGGGTCTTGTCCGGTCCGTGCGGGTCACCGGTTTCCGGCATGCCGGCGCGCCGCATGTCGAAGCGCACGACCGGTGGTTGCCCACCTCGGATCTTCTGCAGCTGCTCGGTTATCGCGGTCATGATCTTCTCGGTCGCATCTCGCAGGGTTTCGTTGGTGATGGGACGGTCGGCGAACTCGGAGAAGTCGACCGGCGGCCCAGCCTGCATGTGCATGGTCTTGCGGGGGAAGAAGCGGAAGCGCTTCGAGTAGGGGGCAAGCACATCCTGCGGTCCCCACTGCGCCACCGGGATGACGGGGACGCCGGTCGCGAGGGCGACTCGCGCGGCGCCGGTCTTTCCGGTCATCGGCCAGAGGTCGGGGTCGCGACTGATCGTCCCCTCTGGATAGAAGATCACGCACTCGCCACGGCGCACCGCATCGACTGCCGCCCGGTAGGCCTCGGATGCGTCGTAGCTGCGGCGGTAGACCGGGATCTGACCAAGCCGCGAAATGATGGCCCCGATGACCGGAACTTTGAACAGCTCGGATTTACCGAGGAACCGCGGAACGCGCCCGTTGTCGTACCCGAAATGCGCGAAGGCGATCGGGTCGAAGTGCGAGACATGGTTGGTTGCCAGGACAACACCACCGGTGCGTGGGATCATCTCGCCCCCGCGCCAATCCCTCTTCGTCAGCACCATCATCGGGGGTCGCAGCAACGCGACGACCAGCCGGAACCAGAAGCCGATCTTGCGGCGGCTCGCCACGATGTCCTCCTCGGGTATTCCGCCGCCGATGCACCGGCGGGCCGTGGTCACCATGCCCGTGCTGCCGGGCTGGGGTGGCCGTCACAGTGTGTCCGATAGGACCGCGCATGTCGAAGGCCGCCGGCCGTACCAGACATGCGCGCGAATCCCAGCAGCGTGCAACGATCGATCCGATGGCAGCCGCACAACTTTGGTCGATAGTCGTACCGGTCAAGCGCCTCACGCTGGCGAAGAGCCGCTTGATGCCGCAGGCGAGCCGGTCCAGGAGCCGGCTGGCTCTGGCCTTCGCGGGTGACACGGTTCAGGCCGCGTTGGCTTGCGAAATGGTTCGCGCGGTTGTCGCGGTGACATCCGACCAGGACGCTGCGGCAGAGCTTCGGCAGATCGGGGCACGAGTCGTCGCGGACGGCCCGGAGGCGGGACTGAACCCTGCGCTGGAGTTCGGAGCGCAGGCCGCGCGCGAGGACTGGCCTGGTCACGGCGTCGCCGCACTTTCGGCCGACCTCCCCGCGCTGCGGCCCGCCGAGCTTGGCCGTGCATTGTCGATCGCGGCCGAGCATCACCGCGCGTTCGTCGCCGATGCCGGCGGATCGGGAACGACGCTGCTTTCCTGCCTGCCGCGGGTCGAGCTGTGCCCGCAGTTCGGACCGGGATCAGCCAGGCGCCATCTGGACAGCGGCGCCTACCTCATCGAGGACGCCGGCCTGCAGTCGCTGCGGCGAGACATCGACACCGCTGCCGACCTGCGGGCCGCCCGGCTGCTCGGCCTCGGGCCCCGCACCTCCGCCTTGCTCGCGGATACGCGGGCCGCGTCCTGATCCTTCTGCCGCATGCACAAGCGATAGGCTCCCCGCCGTCGGCAGGCGAGGGAGGGCCGGGTGCAAGCCACGGTTGGGGCGTTCGATCCGGTGACTCGGTCGGGCACAGTCCTGCTCGACGACGGCACCGAGCTGCCGTTCGACGCCGCCGCGTTCGAGGCGGGCGGACTACGCCTCGCCCGCTTCGGTCAGCGAGTCAGGATCGAGGTCGCGGGTGCGGGTGAGGACCGGCGGGTCACCTTCTTGACTCTCGCCACCCTATGATCGCGCGGCGAGCCCACCGGGTGCCTACCAAGCGCAGGACGGCATCCGGCGCCGGGTGACCCCGGGCCGGATGCCTCTGTTGATGGTCAGCGCTTGCGCGCGGTGGTGCGCTTGGCCGTGGCACGCTTTGCCGTCGTCCGCTTGGCGGTGGTGCGCTTGGCCGTCGTCCGCTTCGCCGTGGCGCGGGCAGCGGTGCCCTTCTTCGTGGCAGTCCTACGTGCCGTCGAAGCCTTGCGGGTCGTGCCGCGGGCCGTTGACTTCTTTGTCGCCGGGCGGGTCGCCCTCTTGGTGGCCTTCTTCGCGGTCGAGCGCTTCGCGGTTGTGCGCGAGGCGGTTGCCTTCTTCGTCGTGGCCTTCTTGGTCGCCGCCTTCTTGGTCGCCGCCTTCTTGGTCGCCGCCTTCTTGGTCGTCGCCTTCTTGGTCGTCGCCTTCTTTGCGGCGGGTGCCGCCCCAGCAGCGACGACCGGTGGTTGCTGGATCACGAGCCTCGGCAGCCTCGTCGTCCCGGAGACGTAGCCCTTGAAGCCGGCGCCGGGCTTGAACTTCGGCACCGCTGTCTTCTTCACCTGCACGGTCTCACCCGTGGCCGGGTTGCGTGCGGTACGCGCCTTGCGTTCGGTTCGCTCGAAAACGCCGAAGCCGGAGATCGCGACCTTCTCGCCGCCGACGACCGAGCGCGTGATGGTGTCGAGCACGGAGTCGAGAGCATGGCCTGCGGCCTTCTTGTTCCCCCCGAACCGTGTTGCGAGCTGCTCGATGAGCTGCGCCTTGTTCACGGT
>JBKOZJ010000166.1:0-13947 GCA_046725875.1 Actinomycetota bacterium | reverse complement strand
GCGGCGACACGGGGACCGCGCCGAGCGGGCGCGAACCCGGCGAGTTCGATCATTCGTACGGCCCGGTAGCGGTGACCGGCGTATGGCGCCAGCAGCTCGAGCATTCCGGCGTCGTCGACCGCCCGGCCAAGGAGCGCCCGACCCACCATCCCGGCCAGGTGGTAGTCGCCGACCGACACCGCGTCCGGATCACCATGGGCCCGCTGGCGTACCTCCGCCGCAGTCCAGCAGCCAACACCCGGGATGGCACGCAGTCGGCGCTCGGCCTCGACGAGCCCGAGCTCGATCGTCTCCTCCAGTCGCCCGGCCGCGGCGGCTGCGGCCCGGATGGCGCGCACGCGGCCGTCGTCGACCCCGGCCCGATGCCACCCCCAGGACGGGATCTCGCGCCAGTCTCGAGGCGAGGGGATGACCCGCGTTCCCCGTGGCATGCCGGCCGGTCCAGGTGCCGCCTCACCGAACCGCCAAAGGAGTTCACGCCAGGACCGCCACGCCTCGGCGCCAGTTACCTTCTGCTCCAGGATCGCAGGAACCAGCGACTCCATCACCAAGCCCGTTCGCGGTACCCGCCAGCCGGGATACCGCTGCGTCGACTCCCGGACAACCGCGTGGCGGGGAACGAAACCGGCCGGGTCATCGTCTTCCCCCAGCAGAAGCGGTACACACTCGATCATCCAACTCGCGCCACTCCCCCATGCCACGGCTGTCACTGCGCCTGCTGCATCAACAGCGAGCCGGACGGTGGCCGCCCCATCGGGGGTGCGGCTCGCCCGCCACACCGCACCATCGGCGTCGCGCCGATAGGCCGGATCCCCGCGGCCGCGGCGCAGTGAGCCCAGCGTCGCATGGAGGTCGACCGGCCGGGCCGGCCGCCAGACCCGAGTGAGTTCTGGCACGAGTAAGAGTCTGCACCGCGGTGGAGCCAGCAGGTGCCCAATGCGCAGCGGGGACCGTGGCTTCGAGTACGTAAAGTGCGGGCGAGTCCGTAGACTCGCCCAAACGTATGACGACGAGCCGATCGTCTGGCCGCAGCCGGCGGCGATCGCGGATGCAGAGAGAACAACGTGGCCAACAAGACGAAGAAGAGGTCCGAGACCAGGGACCGCCGGGCAAAGCTCGAGGAAATGCGCCGGGCCGAGAAGGCGGCCGAGCGGCGACGGAACATGACCTTCATCGTGGTGGCCGCGGTCGTCGGCCTCGGCATCATCGCCGCCGCCGTGATCCCGATCATCAACGAGAACAGGCGGACGAACAAGCCGCTGACCGACTACGGGGTTGAGGCTGCGGCCGCGCAGTGTGCCGCGGTGACCAACGACCCAGTCCAGAGTGCGAACCACGTGGGACCGGGCAGTGGTGGTGATGAGTCGGTCACCCGGGTCAGCTATTCGACTGTGCCTCCGGTGGGCGGAGACCACTTCATCACGCCTGCGCCTGGCACCCGCCATTTCTACACGGCCGAGGACCGACCGCCGGTCGAGAACCTGGTCCACAATCTCGAGCACGGTTACACCGTGGTCTGGTACGACACCACCGTCACCGGCGATCAGCTGAAGACCCTCGAGGATCTGAGCAGGCGGGTACCGAAGGACTCGGACCGGCGGAAGTTCATCGTCGCCGCGTGGGATCAAAGCTACGGCGCTTTCCCGCAGGGCAAACACATTGCGCTCGCGCACTGGAGTAGGTCAGGCAGTGGTGCAGGCCCGAGCGGACTGGGCCACCGCCAGCTCTGCGGCCAGGTGAGCGGTGAGATCATCGACCAGTTCATGAAGCAGTTCCCGTTCTCTGACGCGCCGGAGCCCAACGCCGCATAGCAAGGCGGTCCCTGCTCGGACCGCTCCGTTGCTAGCTGGGGACGTCGCTGGAGAAGCGGACCGCGCAGTCCGGCAGCACGATGCCCGCCCAAACCCGAACGCCGGCGCGCAGCTCGTTGCCGGCGCCCACCCGCGCGCCGTCTCCAACGACCGAGGAGTCGACGACAGTACCCGCGCCGATCCGCGCGCCGGCGCCGATTGCCGAGTCGCGCACGACCGCCCCTGACTCGACCACGACACCGTCGAGCAGGACCGAGCCCTCCACCGTGGCGTCTGCCGCGACCGACGAGCCGCGGCCGAGACTGGTGCCGGCGGAGACCTTGGCGCCGGGCTCGACCGCGGCGCCGGGAAGCAGCAGGGCGCCGTGGTCGACCTCGCCGACCGCTGGCGAGTGCACCCGGCCGAGGACCAGGTCGGCGCTGGCCTTCACGAATGCTGCCGGGGTGCCGACGTCCAGCCAGTACGAGTCGTCGAGGTAGCCGACCACCGGCCGGCCAGCCGCAAGAAGGTCCGGGAAGGTCTGTCGCTCGACCGACACCACTGCGCCGGGCGGGATCGCGTCCTCGATCACTGACCGGCGGAACACATAGCAGCCGGCATTGACCTGGTCAGTAACCGGCTCCGGCATCTTCTCGAGAAATGCGGTAACGCGTCCGTCCGGCCCGGTGGGCACGCAGCCGTAGGACCGCGGGTCGCTGACCCTGGTGAGGTATAGCGTCACGTCGGCGGCTGACCGGTCGTGCAGTGCCAGCTGCTCCGCGATCGAATGCTCGGACAAGATGTCGCTGTTGAGCACGAGCACGGGCGCGTCCGAAGCCGAGGTCAGCCGGTCCACGACATTGCGGATGCCACCGCCCGTTCCGAGCGGCACCTCCTCGGTCGCGTAGTCGATGCGCAGGCCAAGCTCACCGCCGTCGCCGTAGTAGGCGCGGAACATCTCGGGACGGTAGGACATCGCCAATACAACGTGGTCGACGCCGGCGTCGCGCAGCCGGGAGAGCTGATGGCTGAGGAACGGCAAGCCCGCGCACGGCAGCATCGGCTTTGGAGTGTGCACTGTGAGCGGCCGAAGCCTGGTCCCCTTGCCGCCGACCAGGATGATCGCTTCGGTCATCAGGCCTGACCTGCCGCGCGGGCGTACGAAGCCAGATGTGCCTCGGCGGACGCGGCCCACGTGAACTCTCTGGCCCGGGTGTGACCGGCGGCACCGAGGGCCCGTCGGGCATCGTCGTCGGCGAGCAGCCGGCGGAGCCCGTCGGCGATGCTCCCAGCGTCCGGCTCGGTGTAGGCGACCGCGTCACCGCCGACCTCGGGGAGCGAAAGCCGCCGTGCGGTAAGGACCGGCGCACCGCACGCCATCGCCTCCAGCACCGGCAGGCCAAAACCCTCCGCCTGGCTCGGATAGGCGACCACGAGGGCACCGCCCAGATAGCCGGGCAGATCGCTCGCGCGCAGATAGCCAGGGCGGACCACGCGCAGGTGGGAAGGCACCTCGCCAACCGACCGGTCCACGTCGCCGTCCCATCCCGTTGAGCCGGCGAGGACGAGGGCGGGCGGCTGATCCATGTCGGCGACCGCGGCTGCCCATCCATGTACGAGCTCGGGGACGTTCTTGCGCGGCGCGATCTCGCCGAGGAAGGCGACGTATGGCAGGCCATGCAGGCCCAGCCGGTCGCTTACCCGGCGCCGCTCCTGCTCGGTCGGTACATGGAACTGTTCAGTGTCAACGCCGTGGTATGCGACGTCGATGATCGACGGATCCGCGTCGAGCAGCAGCACGAGCTCGTCCCTGGTCGCTTTGGACGGCACAATGACCCGGTTGGCTCGGTGGATGGCAGTCTTCGTGGCGGAACGGTAGAAACCCGCCCTGACCGGGCTGTGGATCTGCGGCATCGAGAAGACCGAGACGTCGTGGATCGTCACCACCACCGGGCGGCCGGGTCGCAGCGGTACCGAGTAGTAAGGCGCATGAATCACGTCCGCGCCGACTTGCTGAGCAAGCAGCGGCAGAGATGCCTGTTCCCACGCCAAGCGTGCCGGCCGATGGGAGATCGCGGCGGGCCCGGGAACGACCAACGCCCGTGGCGCCAGCCGACCATAACGCTCCGCGTCCGATCGCTGGCTGACGATCACAAGGTCGGCACTTGCCGAAGACAGTGCGGCAAGAAGGCCGTCGACATACCGCCTTACTCCGCCGAGGTCGGCGTGGACAGCGGTCGCGTCGACGAGCACGCGGGGCGCCACGGGCGAACGGCTCCTCGGGTCCGAGGTCGCGGAGCATGCTCCTCGACCGTACAACGATGAACTGCCAATGAGCGGTCCGGACGCCTGTGAATTACTCGCCCTGCTCCGTACAAGGCGACTAAATCATCGCGGTCCCACCCGGTCGTCCTACTGCGCTCCTACTGTGGGTTGTCCCCTCCGCTCTTGACGAAGGGCAAGCCTACGCCGTCCACTCGACCGGGCGCTGTCGCCGCACCAGCTTGCCGGCGTCCGGCTCGGCTTCCGGCCGACTGGCTGCGGCGGCGCCAAGCTTGCATCAAGACCGTGCCAGCGGCGGCGATCAGGTCGCCCACGGTCATGACCAAGCGAGAGACCAGCGCGACGACGATCGCGGCACCACGGTCCAGGACGGGCGCGAGCACCGCCACGAGGGCGACTTCGCGCGCCCCGGCTCCGGCCGGCGCCACCACCAGCAGGAAGCCGGCGATCCAAGCAAGGGCGAAGCCACCGACCGAAAGAGCAAACGCCTGCCCGAAGCCCACCCCCAGGTCGGCGGCGATCAGCGTGACATGGAGGCCGAAGAACAACCAGCAAGCGAGCGCGTAAGCGCCGGCCGTGCGCAAGCCGCGCCAGGTGAGCGGCCGCTCCGGGGGATCGCGCCGGATCAGCCGGAAGACCAGGGCGAGTCCCGGGTTGAGGATGCGCGGATGGAGACCGGCCGCGATGAGCGGCGCGAGCAGGAAGAGCCACATGTAGTGGCCGGCGGCATCGGCGGCGACGAAGGGCAGCGTTGCCGCCGCGAGGGCGAGCCCGACGACGAAGTTGACCAGGATGGTGATCGCGTAGCTGACGCCGGAGCGCCGGCGCGGCACGCCCTGGTCTCGGGCCATTTCCATGTGCGCGAGGATCGGCCACACCGATCCGGGGATGTATTTCCCGAGCTGCCCGACGAAGAAGATCCGCGCCGCTGTGGAGAACCGGAGCGGCGAACCGAGATCTGCGAGTATCGCCCGCCAGACGCACATTGCCGCGGTAAGCCCGGCGGTGACCGCAACCAAGGCCAGAACGAGTGTGACCAGGCTGAGCCGATCGACACTGTCCTTTACCTCCGGCCACTGCTTCCAGACCGCGACCGCTCCGAGGGTGACCACAGCGACGATGAATCCAATGCGGATGGCGCGGCGCAGGCGGCGGCGGTCAGCACCCGCCACCGCTTCCGGCTCCATCGCCCGCACCACGCCCACACGGTATGCCACCGCGGGCCGAGCACGCCCCGCCGCGCCGCCAATGTCGCGCCGAGGCGCGCAAACCGAGGATCGCCGACGGCCAGCCCGGCAGACCCGATGAGGATGAAGGAAACGAGTATCAATGGGTAGCTGGCCGACGTGAGCTACCTGGACGGGATTCACCCTCGGCTGGCGCGGGCGATCGGATCATCACCGGGAACGTCGCACAGGTTCCCATCCGGACCGGCGACGAAGTGGTCGCTCAGATCGACCGCCTGGGCAGCGTTCGGTTGCTCGTCGGCGGCGCGGGCGCCGACCCGGGGCATTAGCGCACCTAGGTTGCCGGACCCGCTTTCATCGACCCGCTCGGGCGGACGCCAAGGGCGGGGTAGGCATACCGCTGTCCTCCCGCAGCGCCTCCATCGCCTCGCGTACGGCATCCAACGCGCTGGTCATGGGCGACCAGCCCAGCTCGCTGCGCGCGCGTCCGGTGTCCATAACGGGAAGGCGGATCGCCAGGTCGAACAGGTCGGGCGAGGACGGGAGGATGCGAAGCTGCCAGCCGGCGCTGATCGCCATGCGAACCAGCCGGGGCGGCAGCTTGACCGTCGGCGCGCTCACCAGCTCCCCGAGTGAGTCGGCGGTCAGCGTTGGCTCCGCAGCTAGATTGAACGCGCCGCGCACCGACTGCATGACGGCCAGCCGGTATGCCTCGGCGGCATCCGCCGAGTGCAGCGCTTGGAGGAGCAGCCCGCGTGGCCCGGCCATGAGCGGCACCAGCCCCGGTCGAATCAACGGGCTGACGACCCCGAGTAGCGGTCCAGCGAAGAGGCGGCGCTGCTGCGGAGCGGATTCGCGCTTGAAGCTGAACGCTGGACGCATGCGGACCACTCGGATGTTCGGGTGGCGCAGCTCAAACGCGTCGAGCACGCGTTCCAGATAGGCCTTCTCGCGGCCATATGCCGCCACCGGCCAGCCATCTGTGGGCCAGGTCTCAGTGACTGGTTCCTCGTCCCGTCGGGGCGAGTACGCACCGACCGACGAGGCGTATACCAGAGCAGGCACGCCCGCCTCAGCGACCGCTTGAAAGACCCGAATGCCGCCCTGGACGTTGTTGTTCCACGTCCTGATCGGATCATGGGTTGGCTGGAAGAGCCACCCCAGGTGAACCACCGCGTCTGCGTTTTGGAAGTGGCCAATCAGCTGATCTTTTGCCATATCGGCCGCAATCCAGGCCGTCTTTTGGGCCTGCCAATCAGGAAGCCGCCTGGCGATCCCGAGTATCGAGCTGACTCGCGGCTCGCCGCTCAGTCTCTGAATGAGGCTGGTGCCAACGTTCCCGGTCCCGCCAACAACAACTATCCGCATCGGTACTCGCCATCCGAAAGGTGAGCTCGGGTCGCGGCGGATTACCCCTGGTCGGCGACATCAAACGGGCTGGTCGCGGTCCCCTGTGCCGGCGCCACACGTGTGGAAGGTGTGCGACGGCGAAGATCCGCCGGAATGGCAGCACCGTGCCGTAGTCCCGCCGTGGATAGGCCGCTCGCAACCGAGCCTTGAAGACGGCCAAGAAGTCGGCCCGGACTTGTGCCCCAAGGGCGGTGAGTACGGGACGCGCGCCGGTGCCGCTGATCCACTCGAACACGGGGTCTGGACCGGGTAGCACGTGCAGGTACGTGGTCTCCCAGACATCGACACGGCAGCCCACTGCGGCAAGCGCATCCGCGTAGTCGATCGGCTCGCTCGACGAGGGGAATTCGATCTCGTCCAGACCCCAGCGCCGGTCGGCCGCGAGGTCGCGGAGTATGCGGTGGCTGGCCTGCTCGAAGTTCCCCGGCACCTGAAACGCGAACCAGCCCCCGGGCGCCAGTGTGCCGACAAGCTTCGGCAACAGCCCCAGGTGCCCGGGCACCCATTGAAGCGCCGCATTGGAGATGAGTACGTCGACCGGTCGGTGCGGTTGCCAGTGCCGCATGTCGGCGAGGTGAAAGTCCAGCCTGCTTGCCACGCCGGTAGCTCGGGCCTTCTCGATCATCTCTGGCGAGCTGTCGACACCCTCCACGACGGCGTCCGGCCAACGTTCGAGCAGTCTCGCGGTCAGGCTCCCCGGCCCGCAGCCGAGGTCGACCACGTATCCGGGGTCTTGAACGGGGATTCTGGCGATCAGCTCAGCAAACGGCCGTCCCCGCTCATCGGCGTATTTCAAGTACTGGCCCGGGTCCCACATGCCCCGCTTCCTTCCTGTAGCGCCCTTAGGTCGAAGTAACCGGCCGTACCCCGGTGCGGAAGAGTGTCTCGATATCAAGATACTCGGTATCGAGGTATCGAGCGGTAGGCTGCCGGCGTGAGCGGGGCGCGTAGCGACAAGGAGTCAGGGCCGGCGCATGGTGCCGACGAGGTCGACCGGCTGGTCGAGGCGTGGCAGCACGAGCGGCCGGACCTCGAGGCATCGCCGCTGCACGTACTCAGCCGGGTCACTCGACTCGCCCGGCACCTCGATCGGGCCCGCCGTATCGCGTTCGCCAAACACGGCCTCGAGGTCTGGGAGTTCGATGTGCTCGCCGCACTGCGCCGGGCCGGCCATCCCTACCAGCTCTCCCCCGGGCAGCTGCTCACCCAGACCCTCGTGACGTCGGGCACCATGACCAACCGGATTGACCGGCTGGAGGGCCGGGGCCTGGTTACTCGACTGCCGGACCCCAAGGACCGGCGCGGGGTTCTCGTACGGCTCAGCGCGGCGGGACGGTCCCGGGTGGACGAGGCGTTCGCCGATCTACTCGACCGAGAGCGCGAGCTGCTCGCCGCGCTTCCGCCGGCGGACCAGAAGCTCCTGGCGGACCTGCTCCGCCGCCTCGTGCGACCGTTCGACAACCCCGAGCCGGACGTCTGACCTTTCGCAAGCCGGAGAGGGCCACAAGCTCTAGGACCTCTCCGTCGACCCGGCGAGGGAGGCGCCGGGAACGATGCGAGCGCCGGGCGCGGGGCCACTCGCCGTCCGTACCGCCCGGCAGACGCCCATTGCGGACAGCGCGACCGCGATGTCGTACATGTGCTCGACATCGGCCGCGAGGAAAGCGCACGTCGGACCCGATCCGGACACGATCGCACCCAAAGCGCCGTGCTCGCGCCCCGCGTCCAAGGTGCGGCGGAGCTGGGGGCGCAGCCGGATGGCGGCCGGCTCCAGGTCGTTGGAGAGTGCGGCGCCGAGGGCAACCGGATCCCCGGTCGCCAGAGCGGCCATCAACGCCGGCGACGCAATCGGCCGAGGCGCATCGGCCGGATCGCTCCGCAGCCGGTCGAGCTCGGCATAGACGGCCGGCGTGGGCAGGCCGCCGTCGGCGAGGGCAAAGACCCAGTGGTAAGACCCGCGCGCCAGCGCGACGCTGAGCTGGTCGCCCTTGCCAACGCCGATGGCCGTGCCGCCGAGCAGCGCGAACGGCACATCGGCGCCAATGCCCGCTGCGATCTCCCGGAGGGTCTCCCGCCCCTCGCTGGTCTGCGTCAGGCCGGTTCCCCATACGGCATCGCAGGCGACCAGGGCCGCCGCGGCATCCGCGCTTCCGCCCGCCATGCCACCGGCGACCGGGATGCCCTTCTTGATGTGCAGCTGGATCCGGGGACTGGCAGTACTTCGGCCTGGCTTCCCGCCCGAGCGGCCTGGCCTCGTGGCATCGGCGAGCGCCTGGGCTGCCTTGGCCGCGAGGTTCTGTGTACTGGTTGGAACGGCAGGCGCCGCTTCGCCCTCGACTGTGATTCGCAGCCGGGCCGCCGGAGTCGCGGTCACCTCGTCATAGATCGACACGGCGTGAAACACGTTGACCAGCTCGTGGTAGCCGTCCGCGTGGCGCGGGCCGACAGCGAGCTGCAAGTTCACCTTGGCAGGCACGCGTACGGTCACCGACGGCACAGTCTGGGCTCCTCCTTGGCGTCGCGCTCGCGCCAACTCTTGGCATCCTGAGTACCCCGGCTGGACCAGGGCCCCGCGTCGATTCTCGATGCTACGTGTCAGAACGGATCGGCGGGCGGAGCCGGTGTTCGGCGAGGCGGGCGAAGTCGGCGATCGTCAGCGATTCGCCGCGACTTCGCGGTTCGATGCCCGCCGCACGCAAGATTGCTTCAGCTCGACCCGCCGAGCCCGCCCAGGTCGCCAGCGCGCCGCGCAGCGTCTTCCTCCGCTGCGCGAACGCCGCATCCACCACGGCGAAGACCTGCGCACGAGTGGCCGCGGTTGCCGGCGGTTCGGTCCGGACCAGCCGGACGAGGGCGGAATCAACGTTGGGCATCGGCCAGAAGACGGTTCGGCTGATCGTGGCGACCCGGCTCACCTCGCCGTACCAGCTGGCCTTCACCGACGGAACGCCGTACACCCTCGATCCGGGCCGGGCGGCGAGCCGCTCCGCGACCTCCGCCTGAACCATCACCAGGACCCGGGTGAGCGCGGGTGCCACCTCGAGCAGATGCAGCAGGATCGGAACGGCGACGTTGTACGGGAGGTTCGCGACGAGCGCGGTGGGCTCGGTGGGCTGGGCAGGCGGGGTCAGGGTCAGCGCATCGGCTGTTATCACGGTGAGATCGGATGCATGACCCGGAGCGAACTGCTCGACGGTGTCGGGCAGCGCGGCGGCCAGGACCGGGTCGACCTCCACGGCCATAACCGGATAACCCGCGGCCAGCAGGCCGAGCGTGAGTGACCCGAGGCCCGAGCCGATTTCGAGAACGTGCTCGGCCGGCTCGAGCTGCGCGCTCCGGACGATCCGCCGGATGGTGTTCGGGTCGACGACGAAGTTCTGGCCGCGCTGCTTGTTTGGCTGCAGGCCGACGCGGTCGGCAAGCTCTCGCACGTCCGCCGCGCCGAGGAGCCGCACATCGCCGGCCGGCCCGCCGGCGCGGTCGATCACGCATCGACCTTACGACCCACCCATTCGCGTGCGGCGTGCCGGCGGGCGAGAGCCACGGATCACAGCCCGTACGGAAGCTGCCTTCTAGACTTCTCGCGTGGTCGTTTGCCCCGAGTGCGGTGAAGACAACCCGACCCGGGCCCGATTCTGCCTCGCCTGCGGCTCCGCGCTGGTTCCCGAGCAGGCCGGTGGCAAGGAGGAGCGGAAGCTCGTCTCCGTGCTGTTCTGCGACCTGGTCGGCTTCACGGCCCGCTCCGATGAGGCGGATCCCGAGGACGTCCGGGCCACCCTCGGCCCCTACCATGCACGTCTCCGAAGCGAAATCGAACGGTACGGCGGCACCGCGGAGAAGTTCATCGGTGACGCTGTAATGGCGGTGTTCGGGGCCCCGGTCGCTCACGAGGACGACGCCGAACGGGCCGTTCGGGCCGCACTCCGCATTATCGATTCGATGGGAGAGCTCAATGCGGCGCGGGCGGACGAACGCCTTGCCGTCCGGATCGGGATCAACACCGGTGAGGCGGTTGTCGTGCTGGGCGCGCACCAGGAGAAGGGCGAGGGCCTGGTCACCGGCGACGTGGTCAACACCGCCGCCCGGCTTCAGACCGTGGCACCCGTCGACTGCGTCGTCGTGGGGGAAGTCACCTACCGGGCCACGAAGGACCTGATCCAGTACGAGGCCCTCGACCCGGTCACGGTCAAGGGCAAAGCGAGGCCCATCCCGATCTGGCGGGCGGTGCAGGCCCGGAGCCGGTTCGGCATCGACGTTGAGCAGCGCGCCAGAACGCCGTTCGTTGGCCGAGACAACGAGTTCGCCCTCCTTGTCCAGGCGTTCGCCCGTGCGGTGGACGAGCGCTCGGTCCAGCTCTTCACCATCACCGGCGAGCCGGGGGTGGGGAAGACGCGGCTCTTGTGGGAGTTCCGCCGCCACCTGGACGACCGATCCGAGCGCATCTACTGGCGGCAGGGCCGGTGCCTCCCGTACGGGCAGGGAGTGACCTACTGGGCGCTGGGCGAGATGGTCAAGGCGCAGGCCGGCGTGCTCGAATCGGACCCGGCCGACGTCGTCCTGTCGAAGCTACAGACGGCGCTCTGCGTGGTAACCGAGGACGCGGCCGAGCGCGATTGGCTGCGGGGGCGGCTGGCCCCACTGGTGGGTGCGGGCGGGTCCGAATCGGAGCGCGACACTCGCGAGGAAGCGTTCGCTGCGTGGGTTCGGTTCCTGGAATCGATCGCCGCTCGGCAGCCGCTGGTCCTGGTGTTCGAGGACCTCCACTGGGCGGACGGCCCTCTGGTGGAGTTCGTCGAGCATCTCGTCGAGTGGTCCGCCGGGGTTCCCATGTTCGTGGTGTGCTCGGCCCGCCCGGAGCTTTACGAGCGGCATCCAGGCTGGGGCGGCGGTCAGCGAAACTCCACGACCATCTCGCTGTCGCCGCTCTCCGGGCCGGACATTGCCAGGCTCCTCTCGGCGCTCCTTGAGCAAGCGGTGCTGCCCGCCGACATTCAGGCAGAGCTCCTCGAGCGGGCCGGAGGCAACCCCCTCTACGCGGAGGAGTTCGTCCGAATGCTCATCGACCGGGACATCCTGCAGCGTCATGGTCCGGCCCTTCGGATCATGGCCGGGAAGGGAAGCGTCCCCATGCCCGAGACCGTGCAGGCGCTGATCGGCGCCCGGCTCGACACGCTGAGCGCAGCGCGGAAGGACCTGCTGCAGAACGCCGCGGTGGTTGGAAAGGTGTTCTGGTCCGGCGCGGTCGCCGCGCTGGCCGGCGTCAACGAGCAGAACGTCCGGACCAGCCTCCACGACCTCTCCCGCAAAGAGCTCGTGCGAACGATGCGGGTTACCTCCGTCCGGGACCAGGCCGAGTACTCGTTCTGGCATGCGCTGGTTCGGGACGTGGCCTACGGGCAGATCCCCCGGGCCGAACGAGCGGCGAAGCACCTGGCCGTCGCGGAGTGGATCGAATCCGCGGTCGGCGAGCGAATGACCGACCAGGCTGAATTGCTCGCCCACCACTATGAGCGAGCCCTGGAGCTCTCTGCGGCCGCTGGCCGCGACGCCGGCGAGGAGCTTCGAAGGAAGGCCGCGGAAGTCCTTGAGATGGCCGGCGACCGGGCTGAGCGACTCGACGTCGGCAAGGCGCTGGACTTCTATCGACGGGCCGAGGCCCTCCTCCGACCGGAGGATCCTTCGTTCCCCGTGCTTCACGTGCGGACTCTGGCTGCCGCCGGCGACCTGGGAGAGGCAGCCTGGACGGAGCTGGCCGCCGCATACGAGGCGGCCATCGCCCATCTACGGGCGCATGGCGACATCGTAAGGGCGGGGGACATGCTCCGTGAGTACGCAGACAACCTGAAGGCGGCCGGCTCCACCGAACAGGCTGAGCGGATCAACGATGAGGCCGTCGAGCTGCTCGAGCCCGCCGGCCCGAGCCGCGAACTGGTCGCAGCCTATGCCCTCCGGGCCTCTGGCCACATGCTCGCCGGGCGGTACTGGGAGTGGCGAACCTGGACCGACACCACGCTGGAACTTGCCGAGCGCCTTGGCCTCGACGACTACCGGATGCGCGCCCTCGAGTATCGCGGGAGCTATCGCACCATGGCCGGGGATCTGGATGGTCGGACCGACCTCGATGAGGCACTCCGCATCGGCTTGCACTTGGGGCTGGGCAGGGAAACCGTCATCGCCTTCAACAACCTGGCAGACTCGGTCTCCAACATCGATGGGCCACGCGCGGGGCTCGCCCTCTACGAGGAGGGCATGGCGTTCGCCGAGCGCCGTGGCATCGGCGGCGCTCGGATGTGGCAGCGGGCCGAGACCACGTGGCGGCTGTTCGACCTCGGCCGATGGGACGAGATACTCGAAGCGGCCGAGGAGATCCGGCGATGGTTCGGCGGCCAGCACCATTGGATGCAGGTCGTGATGGCCGGGACCCAGGAGGCCCGGGTGCGGGCCTATCGCGGCGAGCTCGCTCGTGCCGTGGAGCTGATGGAGGAGCTGCTTCCGGCGGCCAGGCAGGGCGGCGACATCCAGGCGTACCGACCGGCGCTCACGACGGCGGCCCTGATCGCTCTCGAGACCGGCCGGCGGCATCGAGCCGCCGAACTACTCGACGAGCTGCTGGAGGATCTTTCGGGCGCCGGCTACGGCCGCACCTACGGCATCCTCGACGGGGTGCTGGTGGCCCGGGCGCTGGGGGACGTGGACCGCACCGAACGCATCGCTAGGGTCGAGGAACCGTTCGTCCCCGGCTCCCCGGTCGGAAAGGCGCTGATCGCGGCCAGCCAGGCCGAGGCGGCCGAGGAGCGCGGCCACTACGAGGATGCCCTCGCCGGGTTCGAACACGCTAAGTCGTCCTGGACCACCCTGGACCACGTCTTCCATCGCGGGCTGGCTCTGCTCGGGGAGGCGCGGTGCCTGGCGGCCCTGCAGCGGTCAGCCGAGGCGTCCGAGCCTGCGCGGGAAGCACGGCAGGTGTTCCTCTCGCTTGGAGCCCACGGCCTGGCGGCGGACGCCGAGGCGCTGCTGCCAGAGGCCAGTGCGGCAAGCTCCTGAAGCCCGGCCAGCCGAGCGTGGCCTTGCTACTTCAAGGGCAGTCCATTACGTGGTCTCCGCGCGTGCCGGCGGACTTGGCCGGAGTTCGCGCATGCCTTCGGCCAAGGCGTCGGTTGCTTGGTCGAGGAGGGCGAGCAGATCGTTCTTGCCCGGGTCCTGCTGCCAGCGGTCGAGGGCGACGAAGACGGCGGCAGCAGCGACGAGCCGATGACGCGCAACCGCAGTTCGTTGAG
>JBKOZJ010000165.1:0-28535 GCA_046725875.1 Actinomycetota bacterium | reverse complement strand
GCTCAGCTTTGGTGGCGACGTCGAGGATGGCGAGCAGGGCGACGACGGCAGCGGCGAGAGCGAACATGATCTATCCTCCGAACTGTGCGGGCTCCGGACTAAATTCCATGAGCGGGAACCGTAGCGGCTCGGAGTCCGCGGCGGGCGGCAAATCCCTCTCCCGACCGCGGGGATCCGCGGCGGGCGTTCCTGCTGGGCCAGCGGCAGCGGGAACGCCCCTCGGAAGGCTGGCGGGGCGTGAGAGCGCGTTTCGGGGCCGGCTGGTACCTTGAGCTACCCCTGGGGGTGTAGACCGTAGCGTCGCCCTAGGACGGGGAGGCTCCACGAACGTGTGTCATCCGTTCGATGTAGCGTGCGGCGAAGCGACCTGCGCGGTGATGTCGATCGGGAGTTCCGCAAGGGTCACCTTGACCGGGTCGGTCGGGACAACCCAGGGCGAGCCTCGTTCGCCGAGCGGGTTGGCCCGCCACCGCCGAGAGATGCTACGGACGGCGAGCGGATAGATCGTTAATGCCCCGTCGCGGTCGATGTGCATTCTGAGAAACGATTTATAGCCCTCGATGCCCTGTCCGGCGAAGAGCTCGTTCACGTTGACATCGAAACGGCTTGCGACGTTGAGATACACGCACAGGACCCACGTGTCGAGCAAACCGATGATCGGGGCGTCCACCAGAAACGCCAGCACCACGTTCCAGGGCCGCGAGACATCCAAGAGCGGTAGCTGGGACCACACCCAGCTGCCGGCAAGTCCGAGCGCGAAGTGCGGCGGCGCGTGCAGGAGCCCGGCGACCCAGTGCCGTAGGGAGCCGTGACTCAGCGGCTGTGGCATGGCGAAGGTGACTGTGCCGGCGACGACCAGCACCGCCATTACCGCGATCGGGAGGTTCAGCCAGTGCCCGTGCGAGGTATGGAGCGCGAGCATGAGGAAGGTCTGCAACAGGCCGAGTAGGGCCACGAAGCCCGGGTTGCGCTGCGGCAGGCGCTTGAAGGCGCCCCAGCCGAGGCGCCGCGATTGACCTTCTGTCGGGTAGGCCGCGGCGAGACCATAGGACGTCGGCGGACTCGCCCCTTTGGTGATCGTAGCGATCGGCGGGACAGCAATCCGGTGTGGCAGGTGCGCCGTGCCCATGAGGTAAGCGCCGCCCCCGCCGCAGGTGATGAGGTGATCGTCCCGCCGGCTGTAGCGCGCATAGTGGTGCGCGTCTCCGGCGAGCATGACCTGCACCCGTGCCTTGGTCGGCTCGATGACGTTGCGGATGAAGTAGTCCATCGTGTCATAGGCGTCCGGCACCCAGTTCGCGATCAACCAGGTCGGTCGTGCCGAGCAAAGGATGATCCGGTCACCCGGCCGCAAACGGTCCGCGGCAGACCGGAAATACCGCAGCTGCGGCTCGTCGAGATACGCGTCGAACTGCGCATCGATCGCGAATAGCCACCAGCCGCGCGGCAGCGCCAGGGCGAAATAGCTTCGGGCCTGCTGCGTGCGCCATCCGCCAATCGGGTCAGCCTGACCGAAGATTCGCAGGAACGCGGTGAGTCCGTCGTACCAGTCGTGATTGCCAGGTAAAGCGAAGATCGTCGGACCGGTGTTTCCACCCGCAGGCAGGGCGGCGCGGTACGGCCCCTTCCACCGGTTCTCGTACTCCTTCGCGGACGGAACGGGATAAACCTGGTCTCCGCCGAGTACGAGCACGCGGCCGCGCGGGAGCTCGAGAGTACTGCCGTCCGGCCGCTCCACCGTGAGCATGGGCCGGGCCACCAGGTACGCGATCGTATAGGTTGCGTCGAACCCATCGCCGGTGTCCGCCACATAGTCGATCCACAGCTCCTCGTCGGTGTCGTAGCGGTACTCCGTCCCCGCCAACACCGCCTGCAGCTCACGCTTGTCCAGGTACGCGCCGAACAGCTCGGCCAGCACCACTCGAATGCCGGTGGCGGCTAGGAGCGGCGGTGACAGCCACGGAACGGGCCCCTGGCGTTCGAAGCCAAGCTCTCCGGGCGTCAAATCCTGCGGACGCTCTACGGTCATCTCACCCCTCCGGCAACCGGTGACCGTCCAGTGGCTACAAACCTGAAAGTGGGCGCGCTGTGGCACGGCACGGTAGCGCATCCGGATCAAGGACATTTGGGCAAGCACGTGGCGATCTCAAACCACGCGGCGTAGTACCGACGCCCTCCGCCGGCCACTCCTGGGATCACCCCGGGTCCGCAGGCTCTTTGGATGCAACACGGGGTCTATCTGGAGGCGAGACTCCGGTTGTGGGCTAGGCTACGAACATGTCTGCTCGCGTCACCCCCGGTGCCCGCCAACCGGGCGGATCATGAGCGCAAGCGCAGCCCCGGGTGAGGTGCTGCGGCCCGCAAGCAGGCGCCGCCGGCTGGTCGATTTCGTGTGCGAGTTGGCGCTGATCGGTACGCTGTTCGCCGTCTACAAGCTCGGCCGGATGTTGACGATCGACGAGGTGCGCGAGGCGATCGCCAACGCCTGGCATGTTTGGACCTTCGAGCGCGCGCTGGGCCTCCCGAGCGAGCTGACCTTCCAGCGGCAGGCGCTGCGCTGGCCTGACCTGGTGTCAGTCGCCAACATCTACTACGCGAGCGTGCACTTCCCGGCGACCCTTGTGTTCCTGCTCTGGTTGTGGTGGCGGGATCGTGGCGCCTATCGGTCGTTCAGGACGGTCCTCGCGGTAATGACCGGGATCGCCCTCGCGATCCACATTGCCTATCCGCTTGCGCCACCGCGGATGATGTCGACCCTGGGCTTCGTCGATACCGGCAAAATCTTCGGTCCGTCGGTGTACTCGAACGCAAGCGCCGACTCGGTGACGAACCAGTTCGCCGCGATGCCGTCGCTGCACGTCGGCTGGGCTGTGCTGGTCGCCATTGGCGTGATCAGGGTCATGCGCACACCGTGGCGCTGGCTCGTACTGGTCCATCCGGCCGCGACGCTTGCAGTCGTCGTCGCAACTGCCAACCATTACTGGATCGACGGCATCGTTGGCATGGTCCTGATCGTGCCGGGGGTGTTGGTCGCACGCTGGAAGCCGGTCGCCAGATTGCGCGGACTTGCCGGTCGCCGACCTCGACGATTCCTGACGCGGCTTCGATCGCACCTTCCTTGGAGGCGGGCGACGGAGCGATCGGGCGACGGCACGGATGACTACAGTGCGACGGTTGGACCGATCGCCTCGAAGAACCGGCACATTTGGGGCCAAATCCAGCGAATCGGAGTTAAGCTGCGGCCATGGTGACGGCCGCGAGGGCAACCGCCCAAGGGCAAGAGATCCCCGGGGCGCGCGTCTTGCGTGCCGACGCAGAGCGGAACCGGCTGCGCATCCTCGAGGCTGCCCACGCCGTGTTCGCCGAGCGTGGACTGAACGCGCCGCTCGAGGAGATCGCTGACCGGGCCGGTGTTGGGATTGCCACGCTGTATCGCCGGTTCCCAACCCGCGAGGACCTAGTTGCCGCGGCCTTCACTGCACGGCTTGCCGAGGTCGCCGAGGCCGCCGAGCAGGCATGCCAGCACTCGGACGCATGGGAGGGCTTCTGCGGCTTCGTCGAATGGGTGTGCGCCACTCAGGCCGCCGACCGCGGGTTGACCGACCTGATGACCACCGCGCTGCCAACCGCCGACCGGGTCGCTGCGCTTCGGGCCAGGACGGCGGCCGCCTTCGCCCAGCTGGTCTTGCGGGCCCAGGGGACCGGCAAGCTCCGCTCGGACTTCGTGGCCGAGGACTTGTCGCTGCTGCTTCTCGCTAACGCCGGGGTAGTGGTCGCAACGAAGGATGCCGCTCCCAATGTGTGGCGGCGGCTGGTGCGGCTGATGCTCGAGGCCTTCGGCAGCGAGGACGAGAGCCCGCTGCCGCCACCGCTCACGCATGAGCAGACCGAGCAAGTGATGCGGCACCTGGGTGAGATGAAGCGTGTCTGCGCCCCCGCCGCCTCCTAGGAGCCGCCAGGGTCCCCCGCGCGCGACGAGCCTTCTCTCCGGGTTCGGGGTCGGCCCCACCCTCGACTACGAAGTACGAGCCTTGCCGGGCGATGCATTGCGCGAGATTCGCCCATCGGCGCGGCAACACCGGTAGAGTGCGGCGGTTGTGGATGCCAGATCCCGCGAGCCAAGCGAGGAGGGCCGCGCCGACCGGGGGCCGGCGCGTCGGGAAGCCGACGCTCGGAGCAGTCCCCATCCGGTTCGCGGCCGTCCATACCTCGAGCGCAGAGGACCGGCCGGGACACCTAACGGGAGGTGGCCCGAAACCAACGGAGGCGAGCCGTTGCCGCCGCCGCGAACGGCGTATGGCCTGCACCGGGCACCGGACCAGCCGAACGGCCGGCCAGTCCCCAACCAGGCCCGGCGTGAGGTGACCAAGCCGGTCCCTGGTCCGCCTATGAAAGCCGGCGGCCTGCATAGACCGGTCTCCGGACCCGACGGCGGTTACGACACGGTGGAAATGCCACCCGTTCCACCGTTGGCCGGGAGTCGGGCTCGCGACCACGGCAAGCAACCCAGCAGAGCCGAGCAGGTAGCGGACCGGTCAAGGCGACGCAAGCGCACCGCCGATGCCGATAATCCGCGCGTCGCCCGGTTAGTGAAGCATGGGGCTCTCTTCGCCGCCACCGGTGTGGTCGCCTATCTCGTACTTGCAGCGCTCGGGGTCGTCGCATCACCGCTCAGCCCAGGATCCCCGAGCAACGCGCCGGCTCCGGGCGGCGATGTGCCTTCCTCGATCTCGTCGCCCGGGGACGTGATCGAGGACCCGACCTCCGACAGCACCGACTCCGCGGTGTCATCCGGTCCGACCACGGGACCCACCAGCCCCACGGCTGCGGGGTGGACGACGGGTGAGAGCGCGGCGCCTGGGAGTTCGCCAGGCGTGACCCGGGAAGGTTCGCCCTCGGCCTCGCCGACGGCCGCGACGACGAAGGGCAACAAGCCTCCGACTCCGCCGGGCCAGACGAAGAAGCCGACGTCGACGCCGACCTCGCCGCCGCCCACACCCTAGAACTCGACGTCAATACGACGACTCCCATAGTGGTGAGGACTACACAACGAGGACAGCGACGCCGGTGATCCGGTCCGCCGCGAGGTCGGCGAGCGCCTCGTCGGCCGCTGACATCGGGTAGCGGGTCACCGCTATCCGCAGCGGGATCCGGGCGGCCAGCGCGAGGAACTCCTGGCCATCCCTTCGCGTATTCGCGGTGACGCTGCGCAATGATCGCTCGTAGAACAGGTGCTTCTCGTAGTCCAGCGTCGGTATGTCGGTCATGTGGATCCCTGCAATAGCCACCGTCCCGCCGCGATCCAGCGCTGACAGGGCGATCGGGACGATATCGCCCACCGGTGCGAAGACGATGGCCGAGTCCAGCGGCTCTGGTGGTGCTGCGTAGGCGTCATCGACGGAGGCGGCGCCCAGGTCGAGAGCCAACTGGCGGGCTGCGGGGGAGCGTGTCAGCACATGCACCCTCGCGCCCTGGGCGATTGCAACCTGTGCGATGAGATGGGCAGACGCACCGAAGCCGTAAATGCCGAGCCGACCCTCGGGTCGAAGGTTCGCCCGGCGCAGTGCGCGATAGCCGACGATGCCTGCACATAGCAGCGGCGCGAGCTCATAGCTCGGCGGGCCTGCCGGAAGCGCGTACGCATAATCGGCCGGTACGGTCGTGAACTCCGCGTATCCACCATTGGCATCCCATCCGGTGTAGGTGGAGTTCGGACAGAGGTTTTCGTCGCCACGTCGGCAGTAGTCGCATGTCCCATCGGTGCTGCGCAACCAAGCGATCCCCACCCGGTCGCCGACGCGGAACCGTCTTACCTCTGGACCGGTCTCTATGACCTCCCCGACGACCTCGTGCCCGGGCGTGGTCTCCGGCCGGCGCGGCGGCAGATCGCCCTCGGCGAGGTGCAGGTCCGTCCGGCACACACCGCAGGCTTGTACGGCAACCAGCAGCTCACTCGGTCCGAGCCGAGGAACCGGCCGCCGTATCCGGACCAGCGGACCGGTTGCCATCGGACCGGGCTTGCGGACGACCCAGGCATCCATTTCCGTCGCGGCCACAGATCAACACTAGAACCAGATGGCAGCGAAAGGCGGTGGCGCTGAGGCAAGGGCCGCCGGCGGCGGCGGGTTTGCGATGTTCGAATAAATGTTCGATTATGGAGTATGACCACTGCCCAGGTCCATGCTCTGCGCACCAGCCTTGACTTGCAAGAACGCGCCGAGATGACCGTGGGGAGCGCGGAAGCATCTCGGGTTAGCTCGCCCGAGCTTTTGAGGACCCTCGAATCCACCACGGGGAGCGACCGCACCCTCCCAGTGCTGGACGAGCTGCGCGGGCTGCTTCCCAACGGCCTACGCCGAGGGTCGGCTCTGGTGGTGGAGGGGCCGCTGTCACTGGCTTTCGCTGTATTGGCCGGAGCGTCGGCGGCCGGCCGGTGGGCGGCGGTGGTCGGGGTTCCTGAGGCCGGTGTGGCCGCCGCTGCCGAGCTGGGGGCGGATCTGGACCGGCTGGTGCTCGTCCCGCAGCCGGGTGACGACTGGGCGACCGTGGTCGCCGCGCTCGCCGACGCCATCGACGTGATCTTGGTTCGCCCGCCCGGGCGGGTGGGAGGTGCGACCGCTCGCCGGCTGACCGCCAGGGCGAGGCAACGTGGCGCCGCCCTGCTCAGCTTGTCTGACTGGGAGGGCGCTGAGCTGCGGCTGACCCCGGTCGGACAGCGGTGGTACGGCCTTGGAGCCGGGTGGGGACGGCTGCGGGCGCGTTTGCTCACTGTTCGCGTACATGGCCGTGGAGTCGCGGCGGTGGAACGGGAGCACACAATCTGGTTGCCCGGCCCGGCCAGCGAGACGGGGGCTGCAGAGCCGGGCGTCGGGGATTCATCTGACGTGCTGCCTCCCAGCGAGCCAGACCAGCCGTCGACCACGTTGCCAGCGGCGACGCTTCGGGCAGTGTGATGCGGGTTCTCGTCTTGTGGTGTGTGGATTGGCCGGTGGTGTCCGCCGCCGGGCAGGTTCCCGATGTCGATCTGGCCACCACGTCGGTGGCCGTCCTGACCGCCAACCGGGTGGTCGCCTGCTCGGCGTCGGCCCGGTTCGAGGGGGTGCGCCGCGGGCAGCGCAAGCGGGAGGCACAAGCGCGCTGCCCTGGTTTGGTCACCCTGCCGCGCGATCTCATTGCCGAGGTCCGGGCGTATGAGCCGGTGGTTGCCACAGTCGAGGCGCTCGCGCCGGGCGTCGAGGTGGTCCGCCCAGGGTTGTGTGCTGTACGGGCTACCGGACCGGCCCGGTATTTCGGGGGAGAGGAGGCCGCCGCAGCTCGGCTCGCCGGAACGGTGCTGGCATTGGGGATCGAGTGCTACGCCGGGGTTGCCGACGGTGTCTTCGCCGCCACACTCGCTGCGCGGTACAGCCACGGTGGACTTCAGGGGGGTCGTCCCCCCGGTGAAAACCGCGGGGGGTTCCAGGGGGGTCGTCCCCCCGGTGAAAACCGCGGGGGGTTCCAGGGGGGTCGTCCCCCCGGTGAAAACACGGTCATCCCATCGAGCCGGACCGCAGAGTTCCTCGCCTCCTTCCCCGTGGACGCCCTCGACCGTCCTGAATTGACCGACCTGCTGCGCCGGTTGGGAATTCGTACTCTCGGGGCTTTCGCGGCGTTGCCGGCCCGCGAGGTGCTCGCGCGCTTCGGTCCGGACGGGGCGCTCGTTCACCGGCTCGCCAGTGGTGCGGACGACCGGCCGGTCGCCGCCCGGCGGCCACCGACCGATCTGACGGTACGGCGGGAGCTCGATCCGCCGGTCAACAGAGTGGATACCGCCGCCTTCCATGCGAAGGCGGCCGCCGAGGAACTTGCGGCCGACCTAGCTGCCCGTGGGCTAGCGTGCAGCAGCGTCGACATCTCCGTACAAGACCATGACGGGGAGTGGCTCTCCCGGCGGTGGCGACACGACAGCGCGATGACGGCACACGACCTGGCCGACCGGGCCCGGTGGCAGATCGAGAGCTGGCTTCGAGGGTTGCCTCAAGATGATGACGGCTACGAGCGACCGCACGGCATCACTGTTCTGCGGCTGGAACCTGTGGAGGCCTTCCCGGCCGGAAAGTTCCCCACTGGGTTGTGGGGTGGTCCGGGGGAGGATGACGAGCGGGCTCGCCGTGCGATCAATCGGGTGCACAGCCTGCTCGGCGAGGACGGGGTGCTCGTTCCGGTCGTCGCGGGCGGGCGAGGTCCTGGCGATGCCATCCAACTGATCCCGTGGGGGGACGAGCGGTCGCCAAACCGGCCGGCCGATCGGCCGTGGCCAGGGCGGCTGCCGTCGCCGTCGCCCGCGGTCGTCCCGCGGGAGCGTACGCCGGCCATTCTGCTCGACTCGGGCGGCACAGCAGTGACGGTCGACGAACGTGCCGGTATGTCCGCGCCACCGGTCACCCTCACCATCGACGCCGGCCCGTCCGACGCCGTGCAGGGATGGGCCGGGCCGTGGCCGGTGGACGAACGCTGGTGGGATCTGGGGGCGGCCTGGCGAGGCGCTCGCCTCCAGGTTGCGACCGATTCTGGTGCGTGGTTGCTCGTCTTCACCGACCGCTGGTGGGTGGAGGCGACCTATGAGTAGCGGGCACTAAAGCAGGGGGTCGTGATGGGGTGGAACAACCCGGCGATGCCGTGGACGGAACTGGAGCGCCGCCTCTCCGGGCGGCGCCCACCGCCCGGGCCGCCGGGCGATGGCGACGGCGGCGACTCGCCGGCCTGGTCGCGCCGCCGGGGGGCATATGACCCGCCGGAGCGAGAGCGGCCGCAACCGCCGGCCGAGCCGGTGGTTCCCTATGCCGAGCTGCACTGCCATTCCAACTTCAGCTTTCTCGACGGGGCGAGCCATCCGGAAGAGCTTGTCGAGGAGGCGGTCCGGCTCGGGCTCACCGCGCTCGCGCTCACCGACCACGACGGGCTGTATGGCATCGTGCGGCTGGCGGAGGCCGCCGCGGCATATGACATCCAGACCGTCTACGGCGCGGAGCTCTCCCTCGAGCTCACCAAGCCGCAAAACGGCGAGCCCGACCCCGAGGGCCGGCATCTCCTCGTGCTCGCTCGGCAGGAGCCGGGATATCACCGGCTGGCCGCCGCGCTCACCGAGGCCCAGCTTGCCGGACGGGAAAAGGGGAAGCCGGTCTACGAACTCGAGCGGCTCGCCGAGCGGGCCGGCGGGGAGTGGCTGATCCTCACCGGCTGCCGCAAGGGTGCAGTGTCGGCCGCCCTCACCCACGACGGCCGGGCGGCAGCAGCCGAAGAGCTCGACCGGCTGACCGCGTTGTTCGGTCGGGACAACGTCGCGGTCGAGTTGTGGGACCACGGCGATCCGCTGGACAGCGAGCGCAACGACGCCCTCGCGGAGCTTGCCGCCGCCACGGATCTGCCGGTGGTGGCCACGAACAACGTCCACTACGCAACACCGCGGCAGCGCTTGCTAGCCACCGCGATCGCCGCGGTACGGGCCCGGAGCAGTCTCGACGAGCTCGACGGGTGGCTGCCCGCGGCGGGCACTGCTCATCTACGGTCGGGTGTGGAGATGGCGGCCCGGTTCGCCCGCTTCCCCGGCGCGGTCGCCCGCTCGCTTGACCTCGCCGCCGAGCTCGCCTTCCCGCTCACCAAGGCATCACCGCGGCTGCCCAAGCTCGACCGGCCCCCGGAGCACGCGACCGACGCGGAGTGGCTGCGCGCGCTGGTGTACGAGGAGGCGCGAAACCGGTACGGCCCGCGCGAGCACCGGCCGGAGGTGTATGGCCGGCTCGACCGTGAGCTGCAGATCATCGCCGAGAAGGATTTCCCCGGTTACTTCCTCATCGTGTGGGACATCGTGAAGTTCTGCCGCGACAAGGGCATCCTCTGCCAGGGGCGTGGCTCGGCGGCGAATTCCGCGGTGTGCTACGCCCTCGGCATCACCGCTGTGGATGCGGTCCACTACAAACTGCCGTTCGAGCGCTTCATCGCAACCACCAGGGAGGAGGAGCCGGACATCGACGTGGACATCGAGTCCGGCCGCCGCGAGGACGTCATCCAGTACGTCTACGACAAGTATGGCCGGGATCGGGTCGCGCAGGTATGCAACGTCATCTCGTACCGCCCGCGCATGGCGATTCGGGACATGGCCAAGTCCCTTGGCTACTCGCCCGGCCAGCAGGACGCCTGGTCCAAGCAGGTCGACTCGTGGGGAACCGTCGCCAGCGTCGCCAGTGCTCGCGAAAGCGGCACCGGCGGCGCCGGCGAAAACGGCGCTGTTGAAAAAGGTGCCGACGATTCGTCCCAACGGTCCAGGGACGACATCCCGCCGCATGTCATCGGACTTGCCGAGCAAGTGCTGACCTTCCCCCGGCACCTGGGCATCCACTCCGGCGGGATGGTCCTCACCGACCGTCCCGTGGGCGAGGTGTGCCCGATCGAATGGGCACGGATGGAGAAGCGCTCGGTCCTGCAGTGGGACAAGGACGACTGCGCGGCGATGAAGCTGGTCAAATTCGACCTGCTGGGGCTCGGCATGCTTTCCGCCCTCCGCTACGCACTGGAGTTCGTTCGCGACTTCTGCGGTGACGCCATCGATGACCTGTCCTCGATACCCAAGGAGGAGACGGCGGTCTACGACATGCTCTGTCGGGCCGACTCGGTCGGTGTCTTCCAGGTGGAAAGCCGGGCTCAGATGGCGACCCTGCCTCGGCTGCGGCCTCGCACGTTCTACGACCTCGTCATCGAGATCGCACTGATCCGACCCGGTCCCATCCAGGGCGGCGCGGTTCATCCGTACATCCGGCGCAAGAACGGCCGGGAGCCGATCACCTACTCGCACGAGCTGCTCGAACCGATCCTGGAGCGCACCCTCGGCGTGCCGCTCTTCCAAGAGCAGCTCATGCAGATCGCGGTCGCGGCGGGCGGGTGTACTGGGGACGACGCGGACCTGCTGCGCCGGGCCATGGGATCAAAGCGCGGCGAGGAGAAGATCGAGCGGCTCCGGGCGAAGCTGTATGAGGGGATGGCACGCAACGGCATCACCGGGGAGCTGGCGGACGAGATCTACGACAAGATCGCGGCGTTCGCGAACTTCGGCTTCGCGGAAAGCCACTCGCTGAGCTTCGCGCTGCTGGTTTACGCAAGCTCCTGGCTCAAGCTGCACTATCCCGCCGCATTCCTGGCGGCGCTGCTCAAGGCGCAGCCGATGGGTTTTTACTCGCCGCAGTCGCTGGTGGCTGACGCGGTTCGGCACGGGGTAGAGGTGCGCCACGTCGACGTCAACCGGTCGGCGGCCGATGCGACCCTCGAACCGCTCGGGGGTGACACGTCGGTGGGACCGCCCCAGCTGGACTGCCTAACCATGTGGGAGCTCACCGAATCCACCGAGCCGTGGTCGCCGGACACCGACGGTTTCGACCACCAGGCGCACCGGCGAGATGCGGGATTCGCCGTCCGTCTCGGGCTCTCCTCGGTACGGACCATCGGCGACGATTTGGCCGAGCGGATCGCGGCCGGCCAGCCCTACTCCGACATGGCCGACCTGGTCCGCCGTTGCGAGCTCACCACACCGCAGGTGGAGGCGCTCGCCACGGCGGGCGCATTC
Organism: Actinomycetota bacterium; assembly: GCA_046725875.1. Taxonomy (GTDB): domain Bacteria; phylum Actinomycetota; class Actinomycetes; order JAKEEW01; family JAKEEW01; genus JBKOZJ01. Next base: position 16,939 of record JBKOZJ010000165.1, on the reverse strand, counting down.
GCCGGCTTTGGGCTGTCCCGCCGAGAGGCGCTGTGGGTGGCTGGGCAGGTGGCGACCGAGCGGGCCGGGCAGCTGCCAGGTTTGTACGCAGACCTGAGCCCGCCGCCGCTACCGAAGATGACCCCGTATGAGCAGACCATGGCCGATCTGCATGCCGCCGGCGTGTCCCCCGACAGCCACCCGATGCAGCACATCCGGGCGGCCCTGGAGGAGCAGGGGATCGTGCCTGCTCGCTCGCTGCCGGCTGTCGGCAACGGTCGCCCGGTGGTGGTGGCAGGGGTGGTGACCCATCGGCAGCGCCCGGCCACCGCGGGCGGGACGACGTTCCTCAACCTGGAGGACGAGACCGGGATGATCAACGTGATCTGCTCGTACCCGATCTGGATTCGCCACGCCCGGGTTGCCAGAACGGCCGCGGCGCTGCTGATCAGAGGACGCCTGGAGGCCGCCGACGGCGTTACCAACGTGGTCGCGGAGCACATCTCCCGGCTGCCGCTGACCATCAAGGCCATGTCCCGCGACTTCCACTGAGAGAGCGCACCGCGACTTCCAATGACGGGCGGGTGCCAAACCCGTGGGGAGCCCGCGCCACGTACGCGACAGCTCGGGTCACCCCTCGGCCGGCACCGGGGCCACGGCGGCCGGTGCTCGTCGCCAGGGTTTCGGTTCGACCGCCAAGAGCTCGATGAGGGCCAGGGCAAGGATCACGCCGAGAGTGGTCCAGCCGACCAGTTCCGGCGTCCGATAGCGCTCCAGCAGCAACACTAGGAACGCAGCCACGACCGTGAGGATCCGGAAGATCCGCGCGCGGGGCGCGACCCACCGGGTGACCCCGTCCATCCTGAGGCCGGCTGCGGCCAGTCCGCCCTTGGCCCAGGCGAGCCCGGTGACCAGCCAGCGGCGGATGGTCACCGCGGTGACCGAGGGGCCGGTCAGGAACGCCCCGACCGCGAACAGGAGACCGACCCAGAAACCGGCACGGACTGCCTCGCGCAGAAAGCGGACGAAGGTGTCGTAGATCGTGGCTGCGGTGGCTTCTGGCAATAGGTCCGGCGGTATCCCATCGAGGTATCTACGACGTATCAACGCGAGCGCCGCTCCAACCAGGAGCATTGCGAGAGCCGCGCCCAGGCCCACACCGATGAAGGCGAGCCGGTGATTGGGCGCCAGGTAGATTCCCAGCGCCGCCAGCGCCACCACGATAAACGGCATCCAGAAACCGATCTTGTCCAGGAGGTCGAATCCGCGCTGCACCTTGCCGACGTCCTCTGACTCGAAGACCACGAACGTGGAGTTCACCTGGGGGATACGACTGGCGAGTTGGAAGCCACTGGCCACCAGCTGCTGCTTGACAACCTGGAGAAAGGCGGCGACATCCAGCGTGACCTTGCCCTCCTCGATGGAGATGCCCCCGCGTGTCTCGCCCGTCAGCGCCGCCACGAGCTGGCCATGGGCGGCACGGTTGGCCTGGTCCCAGGCTTCGGCGAAAGCCTGGCTCTGTACCACCGCACGTACCTGGTCCTCCACAAACGAGCGGACCCCGCTGGCCACCGGAACGGCCAGCGCCTCGAGCTGCGTGGCGATATCGGGTGGCAGGGATCCCCGATCCGCGAGCACGGAGAACGCCCGCTGGGTCAGGCCCTCGATGTCGATGTACCGGAAGACCGTGTTGGTGATGTTGGTGGCCATCGCCTCCTGTACCCCAGGATCGCGGGCAAGCGGCGCCAGTGTGTCCACGTATCGGTCGGTGTCGGTTACTTCGCCCCGAGCCCACACCGAGATCACGGACAGTGGGGCAAGGGCGCAGGCGATCACGATAAGCACCGTGGCGGCAACCCCGCGTCCCCACCGCCGCCGCGGGCGATCTCGGGCTGTTTTTGGCCCGCTGTTGGATGCGCCCCGTAGACGTGCCACCTCCGCCCGCAGTCGCTCCAGCTCGGCTTGGTCCCTTTCGTCTCCGGTCTGGTTCGTCTCGTGGGTCACGGTGGCTACCTCCTATCGGCCCGCTTAGCCGCGGCCGCGATCTTGCGATGCACCGGCCATCGGGCCTCATACGGGGATGGTCCGCCCTTACTGGCGCCAGGGCCATCGTCCTGGCGGGGTGAAACCGCCCCGCGGGCAATCCCTGGACTCCAGGAGGCCGGCAGCCAGGATGGATGCCGGCCCCGAGGCCGCCCGACCTGCTTGCGGGGATGGTCGGGGCGGCCGGCGGCTTCGGTGAGCGACCGGCCGCGTGCAGCTAGCAGGAGGACGCGCATTCCGGCTGCCGTGCCCAGAGAAACGGGCGCTGGCCGTGATGCCCAGCAGGCTCTTCTCCGCGAGGCTGAGTGCCAAGTGGCGACCACTCGGCTTCGGGAGGTGCGCGGTGCGCCAGGTTCGAGTCAAGAAGCGAGGCTGCACGGAGGAGATGCGGCGGCAAAGCGCCGCACTGCTCGACACATTGCCGCTCGATCCGCGCGACCCCGACATCGTCAGGGCCAAACGGCTGCAGCGGGCGGGCGTTCCCGCCACGAGGTAGGACAGGATTCCAGCCGGCAGCGAAAGTGGACCTGCGCTGGCCACAACCACAAGACCACTGCCGCAGGGCGAGGCTACGACGGGAGCAGTCCTGCTAGCGAGAAGGGCGCGACAAGATGAGTCGCTCGAGGGACATGCTTATTGTCGGCCGCGCGGCCGCGCTGTTCAGCAGCGACCTGTCCGCCGGTGTCCGACCGACGCCCGAGCAGGTCGATGCGGCCATCCGTCGCGCGGTTTCTACTCACAGTGGCGTGCGCGGCTGCAGCGCCGAGGTCGCCGCCGCCTACGGGGAGCGACCGGAGACCGCGGCCACCCGCATGCGCTTGGCCCGGCAGGTGGTTGAAGAGCTTTACTCGCGCCCCGATCAGCGCGATCTCGCGTCGGTTTCGGTGCTGGTAGGACCTCCCGTTAAGGGAGATCGACGCACCCTCCGCGCACTGGCCGCTTGATCAGGGGTTGCCGTCGTAAATCCCGCTGGCACACCTCAGCCGCTCTTGTCCGTCACAGCGGCGATCTCGGCCGGAGTCAGCTTGATCGCCGCAGCGGCGACGTTCTCATCGAGGTGTGACACCGATCCGGTACCCGGGATCGGCAGGATCGACGGCGACCGGGCCAACAGCCAGGCGAGCACGATCTGTCGCGGTGTCGCGTCATGGTGTTGCGACAGCTCCTGCACTAGTCGGTTGCCCTCGAGATCCTGAATCGGAGCCCAGGGAAGGAAGACCATCTGCTCCTGCTCGCAGAGGTCGACGAGTGGCTCGGACCGGCGGTCGTCGAAGTTGTAGCGGTTCTGGATCGACACGATCGGGGTGAGTCGCTGTGCCAGCCGGAGCTGCTCCTCGTTCACGTTGGACAGCCCGATGTGCCGGATCTTGCCCTGCTGCTTGAGCATGACGAGTGCCCCGATCGAGTCCTCCAGCGGCACCCTAGGGTCGGGCCGATGGAGCTGGTAGAGCGGGATCTGGTCGAGCTTCAGCCGTTGCAGGCTTCCCTCGCATGCCTCGATCAGGTGCTCTGGCCGGCCGTTGGCGGGCCACTGCCCGCGACGGGTGCGCTCGAGGCCACCTTTGGTCGCGATGACGAGGTCGTCTGGGTAGGGATAGAGGGCCTCGCCGATGAGTTCCTCGCTGACGTGTGGCCCGTAGGAGTCGGCAGTGTCGATGAAGTTGACGCCGACCTCGATCGCCCGGCGCAACACCGCCATTGCCTCGTTGCGGTCGGCGGGCGGACCCAAGATAGCCGCACCGGTGATCCGCATCGCGCCAAAGCCGAGGCGGTTGACCGTCAGATCACCGCCAACATCGATCGTCCCGGCCATTCCGGCATGCGCGGACAGCTCCGACATGGGTCACGACTCCTTGATCTACTCCGCAACCACGGCGCCACCGGGCGCCAGATAGCCAGCGTCGCACCTTCGGCTTCGCCCCGAAAGGCCGCACCTGGCGGCATGGCCGTACCCTCAGCTGCATCGACTCGCGACGCGCTCGCGGTCAAACTGGTGGCGTGCACGACTTCGATGTTCTGGTAATCGGATCAGGCCCCGGCGGGCAGAAGGCAGCCATCGCTACCTCGAAGCTCGGGCGGCGGGCCGCCATCGTCGAACGACGGGACATGGTCGGTGGCGTTTGCATCAACACCGGCACGATTCCATCGAAGACGCTCCGGGAGGCAGTGCTCTATCTGACCGGATCCAGTCAGCGCGAGATGTACGGCCAGGCCTACCGGGTGAAGGAGGACATCACCGTCGCCGATCTCGGCATTCGGACGCAGCACGTGGTCGGGCGCGAGATCGACGTGGTGCGCAGCCAGCTGTCGCGCAACCGCGTCGCGCTGTTGACCGGCACCGGCCGCTTCCTCGATCCGCACGTGGTCGAGGTGACCCGAGACGGCGCCCTAAGCACCAAGGTCACTGCGGCGAAAGTCATCATCGCCACCGGAACCCGCCCGGCGCGGCCGGAGACGGTGGACTTCGACGAACGCACCATCATCGACTCCGATGGGATCCTGCAGATGGAGGAAATCCCGCGGTCGATGGTGGTCGTTGGCGCCGGCGTGATCGGAATCGAGTACGCCTCGATGTTCGCGGCACTGGGCACGAAGGTGACGGTGGTGGAGCGGCGTGACCGGATGCTCGAGTTCTGCGATCTCGAGGTCGTCGAGGCACTGAAGTATCACTTGCGGGACCTTGCAGTTACCTTCCGGTTCGGCGAGACGGTCGCGGCTGTGGAGCGCCACGCCGCGGGGACGATCACCGTACTCGAGAGCGGCAAGAAGATCCCGGCCGAGACCGTCATGTATTCCGCCGGACGGCAGGGGATGACCGAAGAGCTCCAGCTGGAGCGGGCCGGCCTCGGCGCGGACGAGCGGGGCCGGATCCGCGTCGACGAATACTTTCGCACTGTGGTGCCGAATATCTACGCGGTTGGCGACGTCATCGGCTTCCCAGCCCTGGCTGCCACATCGATGGAGCAGGGCCGGCTGGCCGCGCACCATGCGTGCGGCGAGGAGGCGCACGCGATGGACGAGCTCCAGCCGATCGGAATCTATGCGATCCCCGAGATCAGCTTCATCGGTCGGACCGAAGACCAGCTCACTGAGGCCCGAGTCCCGTTCGAGGTCGGTGTGTCCCGCTACCGGGAGCTCGCGCGCGGTCAGATCATCGGCGACTCCTATGGCATGCTCAAGCTCCTTGTGTCGCCCGCCGATCACTCCCTGCTCGGCGTGCATGTCTTCGGAACCGGCGCGACCGAGTTGGTCCATATCGGCCAGACCGTGATGGGCTGCGGCGGGACCGTCGATTACCTGGTTGACGCCGTCTTCAACTACCCGACACTCGCCGAGTCTTATAAGGTCGCCGCGCTCGATGCGATGAACAAGATGCGCCACGTCGCCCGGCTGGTCGACTGAACGTCGGTGATCTGCCGAGAATCAGCGGTGCCGGACAACTTGGCCGAATCACTACCGTCCCCTATGCGCTGCAGATGCCAGTGGCGGCAGTCTCTCGCGCGTAGTCTGCGAAGTCTTTGGGCTGCCGGCCCAGGGCCCGTTGGACGCCGTTGGTCAGGCGTGCATTCCGGCGGTCCAGGACCGTCGTGGACAGGTACTTCAGCAGCCAGCTGAAGTCCTCCGGCACTCCTGCTTCGATCAGCTGCGTTGCGAACTCGGGCATCGACACCGGGCGGACGGCGACCTTGCGCGCAGAGGCGTCATGATGTCCTCCGCGGCATCGGCAAAGGTCAGCAGTCGAGGACCGGTCAGCTCGTAGAGCTGGCCGGCGTGCCGGGGCTCGGTCAACGCCGCTACGGCGACATCGGCGATGTCGTCGGCGTCAACAAACGGCTCGGGCGTTTGGTCGACCGGTAGCGAGATCTCACTGGAGACGACGCTGTCGACCAGATAGCCCTCGCTGAAGTTCTGGTACATCCAGCTCGATCTCAAGATCGTCCACTCTGTGCCAGCATCCCGCACCAGCTGTTCAGTCCGCTGCGCTTCCTCCTCGCCTCGGCCGGAAAGCAGGACCAGCCGGCGGACACCGCGCGGAGCCGCCAGGGCGGCGAGTGCACCCACGGTGTGGGCCGATCCGGGCACCGCAAGGTCCGGGTAGTAGGCGATGTACGCCGCGTCGACTCCCTCGAGCACGGCGGGCCAGGTGCTGCTGTCCTCCCAGTCGAATGGCGGCTCGCCGCGGGGGGAGCCGACCCGCACCGGCACGCCCTGCTCGCTCAGACGCTCCACGATCCGGCGGCCGGTCTTGCCGGTACCGCCAAGAACCAGAACGGTTGTACGTGAACTCTGCTGTGTGTCTGTCATACGCCCAGTGATTACCGACCGGTATTGCCTGTAAAGCGCGCCGCTTGACAGGGCCCTACTAGGCGCAAAGCGCGGTACTGCGTCCATGACCCGGACGATCATCGGCAGTAATGTGAAACGACTTCGAGGTGTGAGGCGTCCGTAACAGCAAGTGGGCCGGGTTTGAGTTTTCGCTGTGCTCATCGTCACTAGTTCCAGGGGGAACCATGAGTCTCACTTCTGGCCGGGTGCATCGGCGGAGGGTCGCGGTGGTCGCCGCAGTCAGCGTTATCGCATTCGTCCCGGGACTGGCCGGCGGACCTGCCGCATCACCGGCTGCGGCCCAAGTCTCGGACTCATGCCCGGACCCCTTCCCCGTCTCGGGGTTGACAGCAGGTATACCGGCAACCGGGCTCACCGTCGAAAAGGGCACCGTGCCGGATCCGTTCGCTGCGACGGTCGTCGGCGTTATCGACGACGGCATCGCCCCGGGCCTCGACATGGTCATCGTGGAGACTGACTCACCGGCGATCCAGCGCGCGGGCGGGATCTGGGCCGGCATGTCCGGCTCGCCCGTCTATGCAAATGACGGTCGGCTCATCGGCGCCGTTGCGTACGGTTTGTCGTTCGGGCCGTCGCCTATTGCCGGCGTCACCCCAGCCGAGGACATGTATGCATTGCTCGATCGTCCCGGTGCTGCCGCCCAGCTGGCCGAGAAGGTCGCGCTGCCGACGGGTCTCAAGCAACGGTTGATCGCATCAGGGGCTGCGACCGCGACCGAGGTGGCCGATGGCATGACGCGGCTTCCGATCCCGCTCGGCGTTTCTGGCGTGAACCAGGCGCACCTGGATGAGGTAGCCGCCCGGCTGCAGAAGAAGGTGCCAGAAACACGGGTCTATGCCGCGGGGACAGCCGGGACCGGAACGCCCGCCGATCCGTCGGCGATCTTCCCCGGCAGCAACTTCGCCGCCGCGATCTCGTACGGCGACGTGACTATTGCCGGTGTGGGCTCCACCACGGCAGTGTGCACGGACGCCAACGGACGCGACTTTGCCCTCGCGTTCGGTCACCCGTTCCTGTTCACTGGCGCGTCATCGATGAGTGTGCACACCGCGAACGCGGTTTATGTGCAGCCGGACCCGACGCTGACGCGGTTCAAGGTCGCCAACCCGGGCGGCATCGTCGGCACCCTGGACCAGGACCGGTGGGCTGGAGTTCGCAGCCTGCTCGGTCCCACCCCGCCCTCGGTGCCGATCAACTCCCAGATAACGTCGACCGATCCTGGCGGCGTTACCCGATCGGCCACAACCAGAGGGAACCTGCCCGACTTCCTGCCCGATGTCGCGTTTGTCCACCTCCTTCTGAACATGGACCGGGTCGGCGACCGGATCGGCGCCGGGACGTCGGAGCTCCGTTGGACCATCGAAGGTACTCGGGCCTCCGGTGCACCGTTCAGTGTCGCTGTTCGTAACCGGTACGCCAGCCCCTTCGATATCTCGTTCGAGTCGGCCTTCCAGCCTGCCGATCAACTGTTCGCCATCAACGCGAACAGGTTCGAGGACGCGAGGATCACGAACGTCTCCTTCACCGGGTCTGTCAATAGCGTGTACACCGACTACTCGATCGACTCGGTCCTCATTCGCAAACCCAATGGCCAGTTCGTTCCAGCGCCATCCGATCAGCCCCTTGAGGTCGTGGCCGGAACCCGGCTCAACCTCCGGGTTGTGCTGAGGCCGCACAAGAACCTCGGCTCGCTGCGAAACGTCGACCTGTCGGTCGTCGTTCCGCCCGACACGGCGGGTGGGGCCGGCTCGGTGGACATCGTCGGCGGTCCAGGGGACAGCTTCCCGGCCGAACCCGGCAGCTTCGATCAACTGCTCAGCCAGTTGCGTGGGACGGTGCCGAACGACTCGGTCAACGTGGCGCTTACCGTTGAGCGCGAAACGAAAACCGGTGTTACGACGTACAAGAGGAGGGCGCGGGCGATCGTCGACAAGGTGGTCGTCGGCTTCGAATCCTTCCCGATCGTCGTCGTGCCACCGCGCCAGTCCCGCCCCGGCGTCGTCGACGGCAACGTGTGGAAGCTGCGATCGTCGCTATCCGGCGGCCCGGCCACCACGACGTTCACCTTCGGGCGCAGCACCGACCCCAAGCTCATGGGCGACTGGGACGGGAACGGGACCCTATCGCCCGCCGTGTTCCGCGACGGTACGTGGATCGTCCGCAAGAACTGGACCACGACCACGCGAATCACTTTCACTTTCGGACAAGCGGGCGACCTGCCGGTAGCCGGAGACTGGGACGGTGACGGCCGGGACACGATCGGGGTCTTCCGCAGCGGGCGCTGGCTTCTCCGCAACTCGCTGAGCACGGGTCCGGCCAACCTGGACTTCACCTTCGGGAGCACGGGCTCACAGCCGGTCACCGGCGACTGGGACGGCGACGGGCGCGACTCGGTCGGCGTCTTCCGCAATGGAAGCTGGGCCCTGCGCAACTCCAACTCGACAGGGGTCGCGACCTATCGGTTCTCCTACGGAACCACCGGTGACGTCCCGGTCGTCGGCGAGTGGGACCGCGACGGACGCGATGAGATCGGCGTCTACCGGAAGGGACAGTGGCTGCTACGCAACCGTCTGACCAGCGGTTCGACGTCACGCAGTTTCACGTTCGGAGGAGCGACGAGCCGACCGGTCGTTTGGGCCTGACCGGCCTTCCGGTGAGGAACAGCGGAACGGGGAGGGCGCCCTCCCCGTTCCGCCGTTCGGCTCAATCTGACAAGCGCAGGCTGTAGATGTTCTGGTCGAGGCCACCCTTGTCCAGGCAGGGATCTGCGATGGTGGGGGAGGTGTAGGAGGGGGCGTTGATGTCGTTCGGCACGTAGGTGCACGGCTGAAGGACGTCAAAGCCGTCTGCATCGTCGTCCTCGCCAACCTCGCGCGGATCGGTTCCCGGCACCAGGTCACGCGAGTCGGTCCAGACGACCTGCACGGCACCAGGCACCGCCGAGGCGTAGTTGTAGTCGCCCCAGAATCCAACTCGCCTGGAGCTGTGGGTCTCCCAGCCGAAGTTGCTGCCTGCCGAGCTGGCCGGGGTTTCGCTCCATGTCTTGCCGCCATCGCTGGACTGGGCCAGCAGTGCGCGCACGACATTCCCGGAGTTCACCCCTTCGGCGTTGTTGCCGGGCGGGCGGTCTGGCGAGTACGCGGGGTCGCTGCGAGAGTCATAGAAGACAGCCGTGATCGTGCCGTCCGCTGATGCGACGTCGGGGAACCATTGGTGGCCGACGGGAGCGTTGTCGATGGTGGCCGCATCTGTCCACGTGGCGCCGCCGTCCGCCGAGTTGCGGACAAACACCTTCGACTGGCCGCTGGGGAGCTCAGAGGCCCAGACCACGTGTACGCCGGCTGCGTCTGCGGTGACTGCTGAGGAGCTGAAGAAACGCGAGTATGTGAAGCCGCTCTGGCACGCGAACGGCCCATCGCCGCAGTCAACCGTCCCGGTGGTGCCGCTGAACTGGTCCGAGTCGAACCGCGTGATCGAGGCGATGTGAATCGGCTCTTCGAAAGAGACACCGGCGTCGGTCGACTTCAGCAGCCAGACGTCGGCGGTGGGACGGCTCGGCGACTCGTAGGTGAGGTACGTGAGCCATACGGTGCCGTCGGGTCCGACGGCCAGATCGGTGAACGAGGCGGTGCCGCGCTCCTTCGGCGTGACCTTGAACGGATTGGAGTACGTGAGCCCGTGGTCGGTGGAGCGTGAAAAGAGCACGGCGTTGTTCGGCGCGAACCCGTTGTACTGGGACCAGGCAACGTACACGTTGCCCGAGGTCGGGCCGGCCGTCTGGTCTACCGTGATGTTGATCTTGTCCTGGAACAGCCCGGACAGGAACAGGCCGGAGGGAGTTCCCCGCTTCACCAGCACCGTCCGGTCATACGCTGCGCCGTGACCTGTGTACCTGGCGACGTAGACCGAGCCGTTCACCGGGCCGGAGCGGTTGAAGCAGATGAACCCGTAGAAGAGCCTTCCATCGGTGTCGAACGCCTGCGTCGGGTCGCCCGCCGCTGCGCACTTCCCGTGCGCCGGGGAGGCCTGTCCCGCTTCGGACTCGTCGTCCGGATAGCCCGGCACCAGGCTGTTGGTCCAGGTGGCCCCGCCGTCCTCGGAGCGGTAGTAACCAGCCCAAACCTCACCGTTGACGATCGCGGCGCAGTAGTCGTTCGACCCCGCGACCACGACATCGGTGTTGGACGGATCGACCGCAACAGTCGGCTCGTTCTGCTGACGCCGCCCTTCGCTGCAGCGCCGCATGGTCTCGTCGGACCCCCCGTCCGAGCGTAGGTAGCTGCCTGCGGTGTCATCGTTGGTCACCCTGACGTCTGCCTGCGCCAGGGATGGTGTCGCGGGGCCGCCAAGTACAAGCACAGCGGCGGCCGCCAGGGGCAGAACGCGCCTCTTCATCTCTCGCCTCCGTCCTCCCGCGAATTGCAGGTCATCCAGGCGTTTCGAGCAGTACCCGGAGCCGAACGGCCTCAATCGCCCGTTCGACGGCTGCCGCGGGCATTAGCTCGCCCAGGAAGATCGAAGAGCGGGCCGCTGACTGTCAAGCCCGTGACGCGGTCGACCATAGGCGGTAGAGAGGAGGGCTCTGACATGACTGTGGAGATCCGGCGCGACAAGGAGATCTACGCGATCGACGGTGACTGGTTCCAGGCCCGCTGGCACTTCTCGTTCGACCACTACTACGACCCGGCACATATGGGTGTCGGCGCCTTGCGGGTGTTCAACGACGACCGGTTGCAGCCGGGTGCGGTCTGGCCGCTGCACCCTCACCGGGACATCGAGAGCTGCACCTATGTCGTGGAAGGATCGTTCGCCCACGAGGACTCGCTCGGTAACGACGGTCGGCTGGAGTCTGGCGCCGCACAGGTAATGCGGTTCTCCAGCCGTGGCGCGCGGCACTCGGAGCGCAACGGATCTCAGACCGAAGGCATGCGGTTCCTCCAGTTCTGGATCCTGCCCAGCCAGGCGGGCCTGGAGAGTACGGTTCAGCAGCGGCAGTACACCGAGGCCGACCGGCGCGGGCGGCTCCTGCAGATCATGGGTCCGGTCGGCGAGGACGGGCTGGATCTGGCCCAGGACGCCCGGGTGCTGGTCGCCCGGCTGACGGCTGGTGACCGAGCCGATCACGCGCTCGGCGCCGACAGGGGCGGCTACCTGTACGTGCTCGACGGCGAGCTGCGGCTCGGGGACGAGACGCTCCGCCGCGGCGACGCCGCCAAGCTGGCCGGGCCCGAGGACTTGGCGCTGACGGCGGTCGACGACTCCGAGCTGATCTTCATCGAGATTCCCTTGGAGTTCCAGCGGATCGGCGTGTGGGCCGGTTAGCGTATCGCTCCCTCGCCGGCATTGATGCTCAGGCCCCGGGCGGTGCCCCCAAACGCACGACGGAGAAAGAGTCGCTGATCGAATGAGGTTGGCTTGAGATGGATGTTGAGAGACCAGCTACGGCCACTGCCGACATCGGAGTGTTCGGCCTCGCCGTGATGGGCAGCAACCTTGCCCGCAACTTCGCTAGGCACGGGCATCCCGTCGCGGTGCACAATCGCACCCCTGCACGCACTGGAGACTTCATCGCCGCCCACGCAATGGAGGGGACCTTCATCCCGTCCGCAGCGGTGGAGGACTTCGTCTCCAGTCTGAACCATCCACGGCGGATACTGATGATGGTCAAGGCGGGGGCGCCGACCGATGCAACGATCGACCATCTCGTGCCGCACCTGGAGCCGGGCGACATTCTCGTGGACGGCGGAAATGCCCACTTCGAGGACACCCGGCGGCGGGAAGCGGCGCTGCGCGAGCGCGGGCTGCACTTCGTGGGCACCGGCATCTCCGGTGGTGAGGAAGGCGCCCTGCACGGACCGAGCATCATGCCCGGCGGGTCCCGCGAGTCCTATGCCGCCCTGGGCCCGTTGCTCGAGGACATCGCGGCGAGGTTCGACGGGGAGCCATGCTGCGCCTACATGGGCCCCAACGGCGCGGGCCACTTCGTCAAGATGGTCCACAACGGCATCGAATACGCCGACATGCAATTCATTTCGGAGGCGTACAACATTCTCCGCGCCGCAGGGCTCGAGCCAACCCGGATCGCGACGGTGTTCGAGGAGTGGAACGACGGGGACCTTGACTCGTATCTCATCCAGATCACGGCAGATGTGCTCCGCCACGTTGACCTGGCTACCGGAAAGCCGTTTGTGGATGTGGTCGCGGACGTGGCCGAGCAGAAGGGCACCGGTCGCTGGACGGTGCAGACCGCACTCGAGCTCGGCGTTCCGGTCAACGCCATCGCCGAGGCTGTGTTCGCGCGATCCGCCTCGGGCGACACCCGGCTCCGGGCGGCCGCGAGATCAGCGCTCGCGGGGCCTGGCGGCGAGGCGGTGGACGACGTCAAGCAGCTGGTCGAGGACGTCCGGGCCGCGTTGTGGTCTGCGAAGGTGGTGGCCTACGCCCAGGGACTTGAGCAGCTGCGGGCTGCCAGCGAGACCTACGACTGGGGGGTGGACCCGGCCACCGTGGCCAAGATTTGGCGAGCCGGCTGCATCATCCGGGCGCGCCTGCTCGAGCGCATCCGTCAGGCGTACACCGACCGGGATCTGCCAACCTTGCTAGCCGCCCCCGATGTCGCGGAGGAAATGGCTGCGTGCCAAGACGGGTGGCGCCGGACCGTTGCGCTGGCCGCAACTCAGGGCGTGCCCGTTCCGGGCTTCAGCTCCGCGTTGGCTTACTACGACACGGTACGGCGTGAGCGGCTCCCGGCCGCTCTGGTTCAGGGCTTGCGCGACTTCTTCGGAGCGCACACCTACCATCGCGTCGATCGCGAGGGTGTCTTCCACACACTGTGGTCCGGCGACCGGTCTGAGCAAAGAGCGGGCTGACAAGCCACCAACATGGCCAGCGGGGTGATCCTGCACCCGGTCGATAAGCCATTTGGGCTTCCGGTCGGCGGTTAGGTCGAGACTCTGGCTAGCGGGGGGGTGGGATGGGCGCTTGCCGTGACGACGTGGGGGTGGGTGGGGGGTGATGCTCGTGGCATGAGGTCGGTGTCGAGTGCGGTGGAGTTGCGGGCCCGGTTTGAGGCCGAGGCGGTTCCGTTGCTGCCCCGGTTTTACGGCGCGGCGCTGCGGCTGACCGGGGTCCGATGTTCTGCGGCGCCGGCGTCGAGGGCGCCCACACCGAAGTGATGCAGCTCGCTGCCAAGCTCCACAGCCCGATTGGGCACTCCCTGCGGGGCAAGGACTGGATACAGTACGACAACCCGTACGACGCCGGGATGACTGGACTGCTCGGCTACGGCGCCTGTTATGACGCGATGCACGACGCCGACGTGCTGCTGCTACTGGGCACGAACTTTCCCTACGACGCAATCCTCTCCAATGCACGTACGATCCAGGTCGACCATGACCCCGCGCGGCGCGGCCGCCGGACGCCGCTCAAGCTGGCCGTCCACGGCAGCGTCGCTGCGACGCTGCGGGCTGTACTGCCGCTCATCTGGCAAAAGACCGACCGGTCATTCCTGGACCGGATGCTCCACGAGCAGGCACGCAAGCTCGAACACGTCGTCGACGCCTAAACCCACGATGTCGAGCGGCACCAGCCCGATTCATCCTGAGTATGCGGCGCGCATCCTCGACGAGGTTGCCGCGGACGACGCGGTCTTCACTGTCGACACCGGTATGTGCAATGTCCGGGCGGCACGCTACATCACCCCGAACGGCCGGCGGCGCGTAATCGGCTCGTTCGTGCATGGCACGGTGGCCAAAGCCCTGCCGCACGCGCTCGGGGCACAGTTCGCCTACCCCGGCTGCCAGGTGATATCGATGTCCGGCGATGGCGGTCTCGGGATGCTGCTGGGCGAGCTGCTCACGATCGCGCTCCACCACCTGTCGGTGAAGATCATCACTTTCAACAACTCGTCGCTTGGGATTGGTCAAGCTGGAGATGCTCGTCGATGGGCTCCCGACTTCGGCACCGACCATGCTCCGGTGAACCACGCGGCGATCGCCGACGCCGCCGGCATTCACGCCGTACGGATCGAAAAGCCCGACGAGATCCGTGCCGGGGCTGGAGGAGGCATTGGCTCATCCCGGTCCCGCACTCGTCGATCTCGTCACCGATCCGAACGCGATGTCGATCCCACCACACATCACTGGCACCGAGGTGAAGGGCTTCGCGCTCGCCTCCACCAAGATCGTGCTCGATGGCGGGGTCGGCCGCATGCTCGACCTGGCCCGAGCCAACCTCCGCAACATCCCGCGCTAGGCACCCACGGGAAGCGAAGCGACGCGGCCACACTGGTAGCGCCGTCGCGGCGTTGGCCGCGCCGGGGAGGGCTGACGGATTCCGTCGACGAGTTGAACCGGGCGGCGCTGGTGTCCGTTCTTGTGGTCTCGAAGTGTTGCCGACTTACTTATCGAAGCCGGCGCCTGGCGACGGGCTGCCGAGCGGAAAGGGGCTGTCGACGGAATCTGCCACCGAGTACCAGTCGCGCCCCGCATTTCCCCGGTCGATGTTCTGCTGTGGCTCTCCCACATCGCCGCCGACCGGGACACGGCGGGAAGGGAGCTCGTGATGAGAGATCGAACTTTTCGAACCGACATGTTAAGCGCCGCGCGCGCGGGAGCCGGCCGGATCCGCCCGGGCCCGGGAGCGCGGCGACGGCCCATATTCAGGCGAGCCGCCGCGGTCGGGCTGGTGACAGCGGCCGCCGCGGCACTGTCGATATCCATGGTCGGTCCGCGGGCGACCGCCCAAGCCAGCGGCCCGGTCATCCTTGACCCGAACTTGGCGGTGCAGACTGTCGCAACCGGACTGGTCACGCCCATCAGCCTGGCGTTCCTTGGTTCCGACGACATGCTGGTGTTGGAGAAGAACACGGGAAAGGTGCAGCGTGTCGTAGCCGGTGACGTCCAGTCTACGGTCCTGGACCTGCCGGTTAACTTCGGGTCGGAGCGAGGGCTGCTC
This sequence comes from Actinomycetota bacterium, assembly GCA_046725875.1. Classification (GTDB taxonomy): domain Bacteria; phylum Actinomycetota; class Actinomycetes; order JAKEEW01; family JAKEEW01; genus JBKOZJ01. Next base: position 1,615 of record JBKOZJ010000165.1, on the reverse strand, counting down.
GGCATCGCCCTGCATCCGCAGTTTCCACAGAACCCGAGCGTCTACCTGTATTGGACAGAGAGCAGCACGGGTGCGGACACCGACGTGCTCAGCCAGACGCCGCTGCTGGGCAACCGGGTCGATCGCTTCGTCTGGGACGGTTCGGCATTGACCCTCGCGCAGAGTCTCATCAGGATTCGCGCCCTGCAGCAGGACGCCAACCAGCCGGAACGCGGCAATCACGATGGCGGCGTGATCACGTTCGGCCCCGATGGCAAGCTCTACATCTTCGTCGGTGACGGGGGCCGGCGCGGCCAGCTGCAGAATCTCGCCGACGGCCCGTTCGGGCCGGGCCAGCCTGATGACCAGTTCGGTGGCCCCCAGCCTGACAACGCCCACCTCACCGGGGTGATCCTGCGACTCAATGACGATGGCACCACGCCATCGGACAACCCGTTCTTCGACGCGGGCGCCCAGGTCCCGGGCGAGGTCGGTGCCAACATTCAGAAGATCTTCGCCTACGGCTTGCGGAACGGCTTCGGGATGGCCTTCGATCCGATCTCCGGCGAACTGTGGGAGCAGGAGAACGGAGACGACACATTCAGCGAGCTCAACCGGGTCGACCCGGGCTTCAACTCCGGCTGGGTCCAGATCCAGGGGCCACCAGATCGTATCGCCCAGTACAAGGCCATCGAGACCAGCCTCGCCACTGATCCGCTGCTGGGCACGGTTTACTTCGGGCTGCAGCAGGTTCGATGGCCGCCGACGAACATCGCCGATTCAGCGGCGCAGGCACTGTCCCGCCTGCTCATGCTTCCCGGCGCGCGCTACAGCGCCCCCGAGTTCAGCTGGAAGTTCGAGGTCTCTCCGGGTGGTATCGGCTTCGTCGACGGGAGGGGCTTGGGTCCAGAGTTCGAGGGAGACCTCTTCATGGGTGGCGCCCGCAACTTCCTCGAGGGCGGACATCTCTTCAGGTTCAACCTGACCGGGAACCGTCAAAAGATCGGCGTCGATGACCCGCGGCTGGAGGACCGGGTCGCGGACAACAACCACAAGTTCGACATCACCGAGAGCGAGAGCCTGCTCATCGGCACGAACTTCGGGATCGTGACCGACATCGAGACCGCCCCGAATGGCGACCTCGTCGTGGTCTCGCTGGACCAGGGCGCGATCCACGAAATCTCCCGGCGGTAGACCCAAACCCAAGGAGGGAAGGCAATGCGCAGGACGATCGTGCTCGTGCTCATGCTGGCGCTGGGGCTCCTGGCGTTCGCGCCATCGGCGTCGGCGGGCGACAACTTCGTCGCCACGCTATCCGGCGACGAGGAAGTTCCGGCGCGGGACACCCCGGCCACCGGCGTGGCCAAGTTCAAGCTCCGCGATGACGGGCTGCTCTTCAAGATCAACGTAGAAGACCTGAGCAACCCTGTCGCGGCGCACATCCACTGCGGCGCCGTCGGGGTCAACGGCCCGGTCGGCGTCACGCTGTTCATGGGAGCTCCGGGGAGCGGCGTGGTGAACGGCACCCTGGCGCAGGGAACGATCACCGCACCCGACTCGGGTAACGCATGCGGGTGGGTTGACCTGGCCGCGGTTCTGGCCGCGATCGGGAGCGGCGACACCTATGTCAACGTGC
>JBKOZJ010000164.1:0-41407 GCA_046725875.1 Actinomycetota bacterium | reverse complement strand
TGCCTTCGGCCAAGGCGTCGGTTGCTTGGTCGAGGAGGGCGAGCAGATCGTTCTTGCCCGGGTCCTGCTGCCAGCGGTCGAGGGCGACGAAGACGGCGGCAGCAGCGACGAGCCGATGACGCGCAACCGCAGTTCGTTGAGGTGGCTTCCACGCTGACGCGCGAACAGCGTGGCCAGAGCGGCGACGCCGTTGGTCTGCTCTTCCAGGAAGCGCGCCCGCACTTCAGGGACGCTCACCGTGGGCCGCTCGCTGGACGCGTCCACCGGTCGCCGTATCGCGGGAAACCAGTTGCGTCGCCTCCGCCGTCCTCCAGGCGTGTTCCGCCCCCGCACTGGCGCAACCCCCAAATTTGCGGAGCCGCACGAATCACTCCAGCACGAATCACCGCAGGAGCTCGCCGCTTGACCAGTACCAGAGGGGCACCGCACCCGGACCAGTCCGGGTGCGGTGCCCCTCATGCCGTGCGGCGGTCAGCTGTAGAGGCGGCTGCCGCAGACCGGCCATGGCGAGTCGCCGGCCCGGTCGTAGAGGATCTGCGCACGCATCGTTTGCTCGGCGGATGACGCATCGATCGGGTTGCCTGAGCCGCCGACGGACTCCCAGGTCGAGAGCGTGAACTGGTAGAGCCCGTAGTAGCCGGCCGGGTTAACCGCGCGGGGGTTCCCGCCAGACTCGCACTCGGCGAGCGCGGCCCAGTTGAGACCGCTGCCGGAGCCGCCGCCCGACGGTACGCTCGTTGTCTCGGGCGTCGGCTGGGGTTCCGGTGCGGGTGCCGGCGCTGGCCGCTCCTTCGTCCCCACCCGGACGATCCGCAGCGCCGGCTCGGCCAGCGTCCTGGAGAAGAGCTCTCGTTTGATCACCCACGCGCCATCCTTGCGGACGAGCTCGTAGGTCACTCTCCGGCTGCCCTTCTGTCCTTCCCGGACCACCTTGGCGTCGCCCTCATAGAGGTCGGCGTCGGAGATCTGCCGGGTCTTGTACGAGACCGAGACGGTCCGCGTATCCACCTTTCCACTGATCTTGTAGACCTTGATCAGCTGGCCGTCCTTCGGGTAGATCCCGCGATCCGGGATGACCAGATCTCTATCGGTGAGCGGAATGCCGGCCTCGACGATCGCGGCGGCCACCGTCGGCGCGGTGGTCTCTATCTTCCTGACCTTGCCTTCCACGTCCAGCCTCACCTGGTGCGGCAGCCGAATATCGAAGGCGAGTCCCTGCCGCCCGATCGGTGTGGATCGCGACACCGACACGAAGGCGGCAGTGTCACGGACACCGATCTGGTGAAGTGCTTCCTGGACGCTGCCGGCGGTCACCCAGACGTCTCGTTCCTGGCCGTCAACACTGACCGAGATCAGGCGGCCATATCGGACCGCGATCCGGGTACCGTCAGACACCTTCGCATCTAACCCGGGCGCGACCGTGTCGTGCGGCCCGATCTCGATGTCGTGGTCCTCGAGAACGCCACCAACGGTGCTTGCGAAGGTGTGGACTTTCCGTTCCTGACCGTCCACGGTCAGGACCAGAGCCTTGTCGAAGGTGGTGTATGCGAATGCGCCACCGAGCAGTGCGGCCAACACCGCGCCATACAGACCCAGGCGTAGCGGGCTATGTCGCACGTAACTCCAGACCTCGTGCTTCCCGGGCACGGGGAGTGCTGATCCAGGCGCAATGAAAGCGGCGGGAAGCCACCCCAAACGCGCCCGGGACTGCCCGATCCCGGCCAATAGTCGCAGGAGGCTAGCGAAGGACTAAAGCGGACGCAAGCACCACAGTGGAGTCAGGCGGCCACGAAACGTCATCTCAAAGCACCCGAGTGGGGCGCGTAGACCACTGGATGGCGGACTCAAACAGCCCAGTGGGGGTCTCGTTTCGGCTTAGTCGAAGAGGTGACTCCCGCAGCTCCACTGGCCCGCGCCGGCGCGGTTGTAAAGCAGCTGCGCGCGGTAGGTTTGCTCGTCGGGCGAGGCGTCGATCGGGTTGCCGCTGCCACCGACCGACTGCCAGGTCGCGAGCGAGAACTGGTAGAGCCCGTAGTGGCCATTTGCGCTCACCGCGCGCGGGTTTCCGCCCGACTCACACTCGGCGAGCGCCGCCCAGTTGAGGTCTTCCACACCGGTCAGCGGATAGGGTGTGGCACCGATCCAGATGATCCGGTCGACCGGCTCCTTCACCACATCAGTGAAGAGTGTGCGTCTGGTGACCCATGCGCCGTCCTTCCGGACGACCTCATAGGTAATCCGCTTCTCGCCGTCCCTGCCCGCCTGGCCGACCTCGATATCCCCGACATAGACGTCCGCGGACTTGACCTGCCTCGTCTCGTACGGGATTGCCTCGGTTCGGGTGACGACCTTGCCCAGGATCTTGAAGACCTTGATGACATCGCCGTCCTGCGGATACACGTCCCTCGCCGGAAAGACGAGATCCTTGCGAGTGAGGTCGATCCCGGCCGCCGCGATCGCTTCGGCGACGGTCGCGGCGGTCGTGGCGACGGCGTGTCGCTTCCCCTCGACGTCGATGGTCACCCGATGTGGCAGGCGGATGTCGAACGCGAGCCCTTGTCGGCCGATCGGTGCCGACCGGGAAACCGACACAAAGGCCCTTTGATCCCGCACGCCGAGCTGCTCGAGCGCCTCCTCGACGGTGATCGCGGTCACCCACGCCTCGCGCCGCTCGCCGTCGACCGTCACCCTGACTAACCTCCCGTAGCGGACCGCGATCCGGGTTCCGTCGGAAATCTGGGAGCCCCGGCCCGGCGCGACCGTGTCGTGCGGCCCGACCTCGATGCCTTGATGCTCGAGTACGTCACCAACGGTCTTGGCGAAGCTGTGAACCTGCTTCTCCGTACCGTCAACGCTCACCACGAGGGCCTTGTCGAGATTGGCGAACGCAGTAGTTCCACCGACCAGAGCGGTCATCACCGCGCCCTGCAAGAACAGGCGGAGCGGGGAACGTCGCACGCCTCTCCAGACCTCGCGGGACCCGAGTAGGAATCGAGTGTCGGGTCAGGGAACTTCCTGATCCGACACCCCGCTCGGTCCCATCCCGGCTGCCAGCGGGTGAGGCTAGCGAAGCGGCGCCACCTGCCGCAACGATCCGGCAAAGATAGGCACCTCAAATGCGAGATGCGCATTAGACGTCATAAGGTCCGAAGATGCGCTCGGCGTTCGTAGCGAGGCCCGCCGCCATCTCATCCTCGCCCAGTCCCCTCACCTCGGCCATCTTCCGCACAATCCAGGGCACTAGGTAGGAGGAGTTCGGCCGGCCCCGATGCGGTACCGGCGTGAGGAACGGCGCATCGGTCTCGACGAGCACCAATTCGACCGGCGCAACGGCAAGCGCGTCTCGAAGTGGCTGGGCGCTGCTGAAGGTGATGTTTCCGGCGAATGACATGTAGTAGCCGTGATCGGCGCATACCTTCGCCATTCCGGCGTCACCGGAGAAGCAATGGAAGACGACGGCCGCCGGCGGTCCCTCGTCGGCGAGAATCCGCAGCACATCGTCGTGCGCATCCCGGTCGTGGATGACCAGTGCCTTGCCGTGCTCTTTGGCGATCCGGACATGGTGGCGGAAGGAATGTTCCTGCGCGGGCCGGCCGGCCGGGCCGGTTCGGAAATAGTCGAAGCCGGTCTCGCCGATCCCGCGTACCTCGGGCCGGGCGGCAAGCTCGCCGATCCTCGTCAGTGCCGCGTCGAGCGCCGCCATCCCGCCAGGGGGGCGCGGCGGGCCCGGATGCCAGCTGTCGGTGTCGCCGTGCACGATCCGCGGTGCCTCGTTCGGGTGCAGCGCCACAGTGGCCCACACACCGGGCGTCGCGCGGGCCAAGTCCGCACTCCACTCGGACGACGGGAGGTCGACGCCTACCTGGATGAGCGGGGTGACCCCAACATTCTCGGCTGCGTTCGCCGCCTCGCCAGCCGTCATGTCCTGCAGGTCCAGGTGGGTGTGGGTGTCCGCGACCGCAAGGCTGAGCGGCGTTGGGGGCGGCGGGAGCTGGGGCTCGAACTCGCCCGAGGCGCTTGGCGAGGGTGGCTCGACGCCGCGTGGGCGCTGCCGGCGCCGCCGCGGCGGGCCGGCGCTGGACCGCCGCCCGCGCTCAGCCATCAGCGTCGCTCCTTGCCGCGGGCGGGTTGGCCATCACTCGCCGAGTCTCGCGAGCTCTTCGTCGACGATGGACGGGTCGAGCTTCTTGAAGACCGGCGCCGGTGGGTCGAGTTTGGTACCGGCGATGATCGGCCGGGACTCCCAACGCGCCGCGGCGACGCCGTAGTCGCCGGTCAGGACTCGGTAGTCGGACCCGCCCTCCTGGCTCACCTCACGCAACTCCGGCATCCCCGACCACGTCTCGTCGTTGCCGAGCAGTCGGTGTACGGTGTCGGAGGAATACGGCAGGAACGGGGTGAGCAGCGTCTTGCAGTCGTCTACCGCCTGCAGGGCGACGTGCAGGATGGTCTCGAACCGCTGCGGGTCGGCGTCGCGCAGCTTCCACGGCGCCTGCTCGGAGAAGTACTTGTTCGCCGCGGCGACGGCGCGCATGGCCTCCCCGATTGCGGCTTTCTGCCGGGAGCCGGCCAACAGCGTGCCCACGGTCACGAAGGCAGTCTTCGTTGTGGCCAGAAGGGCACGGTCCGCGTCGGTCAGCTCGACTGCCGGTGGAATCGCGCCGAAATTCTTCGCCGCCATCGAAATTGACCGGTTGACCAGGTTGCCCCAGCCGGCGACCAACTCGTCATTGTTGCGGCGTAGGAATTCGGCCCAGGTGAAGTCGGTGTCGCTGGTCTCCGGGCCGGCCACACAAAGGTAGTAGCGAAGCGCATCCGGGTCGTATCGGGACAGGAAGTCGCCGACCAGAATGCCCACGCCGCGGGAGGCCGAGAACTTCTGCGCCTCCATGGTGAGGAACTCGCTCGAAACAACCTCGGTTGGCAGGTTCAGCACGCCGTACTTCCCCGGAGTCCCGCCCTTGTCGCCACGGCCGGAATATCCGAGCAGCAGCGCCGGCCAGATCTCGGCATGGAAGACGATGTTGTCCTTGCCCATGAAGTAGTAGGACTCGGCCTCCTCACGCTGCCACCAGGCGCGCCACGCGTCCGGGTCGCCGGACCGGGCCGCCCACTCGATCGACGCGGACAAATAGCCGACAACCGCGTCGAACCAGACGTATATACGCTTGTCCGGCCGGTCCCGCCAGCCGTCCAGTGGCACGGGTACGCCCCAGTCGAGATCCCTGGTGATCGCCCTGGGCTTGAGGTCGCCGAGGAGGTTGAGGGCGAACTTGAGTACGTTCGGGCGCCACTGGCCCTTCTTGCTCTGCAGCCACGTTCCGAGGGACTCGGCGAAGGCGCCCAGGTCGAGGAAATAGTGCTCGGTCTCGACGAACTGTGGAGTCTCCCCGTTGATCCGCGACCGCGGGTTGATGAGGTCGGTCGGGTCCAGCTGGTTGCCGCAGTTGTCGCACTGATCGCCCCGGGCGTGTTGGTATCCGCAGATGGGGCACGTGCCTTCGATATACCGGTCCGGCAGGGTACGCCCGGTGGACGGCGAGATCGCGCCCAACGTGGTTTGCGGGAACACATAGCCGTTCCTGAGCAGGCCGAGGAAGATCTCTTGCGTGACGGCGTAGTGGTTGCGCGTCGTGGTCCTGGTGAACAGGTCGTACGAGAGCCCAAGGGCGCGCAGGTCCTCGGTGATCAGGTGGTTGTAGCGGTCGGCGGTTTCCTGTGGCGTCCGGCCTTCCCGGTCGGCGGCGACCAAGATCGGCGTCCCATGCTCGTCGGTGCCGCTGACCATGAGTACCCGGTTGCCGACCATCCGGTGGTAACGGCTAAAGACGTCCGATGGCACGCCGAACCCTGCGACGTGCCCGATGTGCCGTGGTCCGCTGGCATACGGCCAGGCCACGGCGGTCAGCACATGACGGCTTCCGGGCATGCGCTCGATCCTATCGACGGCAGCATGCGTGGCCGATGGGTTTTCTTGAGGCAGCAGGGCCGCCGCTGGCTCGGAAGCTACGCTGCCCCGGGATGCGACGCGAAGAAGTCCCACATCACCTCGGTGGCATCGATCGGAGCTTCCGGGTCGGCGAGGGTACTCCCGTCGACCGTCGCGCCCGGCCACGCGTGGCCCATGCCGTCTATCGAGTACCACCTGATGTCCACCTCGCCCGGGCAGGTTGTTGAGGTGACGGTCACTGGGCGGGCGGAGCGAGTGCTCTGGACCGAAGGCTTCGCGCAGCCGAGTTCTTGTCGAAGCTCGTCGAGGTCCTCCTCGACTGACAGGTCGACGGCTGCGTCGCTGGTTCCGGTGAAGATGACCATTGACAACGGCTCCGTCGGCACGCGACCAAGCTGCGGGCCGCCGAGAGCCTGAAGCGGGCCGCTGACCGGCGCAATCGCCGCGAATCGGCCGGGGAGGTCGACAGCGGCGCGGAAGGCCATCGACGCGCCGTTCGAAATGCCCGTGGCGAAGACGCGCCGCGGGTCAGTCCCCCAGGTGGACTGGACCTCGTCGAGCAGGAGGTCGATGAACTCCACGTCGCCAGAGCGGAAGCGGCTGCCCTTGCCCTGCGGATATACGACGATGAAACCCTCCTCGTCCGCCTTCGCCGACAGGCCGGACAGCTGCTCGACGTCGGACCTGTCGCAGGGGCTGCAGTGGAAAGCCAGCACGAGCGGAACCTCCTGGCCGGGCTCGTAGCCGGGAGGAGCATGCAACCGGTACTCGCGCTCGATACCCGCGACTATCAGCTTGAGATCATGATCGCCCGGCGCCGGCGAGACGGCAGCCGGTGCGGACGAGGATGTGGTGGACAGAGTTGCTGAGGTGTCACCGCCCGCCTGCGGCGCTCCGTCGTCGCCGCCGCCGCAGGCACCTAGCGCGAGGCTGATCGCGATGGCACTGAATGCGACGCCGGCACGTGCCGGCAGCCGCACCCTCATAAGCACCTCCATACCGCACCCATCCTCGAGATGCGGACTTCGACCCTTCCCGGCGCCCCGATCGTTCGCTCCTCGATGGGAAACCTATCGGGATCTCATGGCGAGACCGCAAACGCACTTACGGTGCGTTCACGATCGGCGGTGAACAGCGTCGTAAACCACGCGCTTTGGTACGCCGGACTCGGCGGCGACAGCGGCGATCGCGGCCTTCCTCGGCTCGCCGGCCGCTTCGAGCGCGGCGACAGAAGCGGCCAGGGCGACCGGATCGGCACCTGTCGCGGTGCCGGCGGCGGGCGCTCCGGCGACGACGACCGTGACCTCGCCCCGGACTCCGTCCGCGGCCCACGCGGCCAGCTCGGCCAGCGCCCCGCGGCGCACCTCCTCGTGCGTCTTCGTAAGCTCGCGGCCCACCACGGCGGCCCGCTCAGCTCCGAACGCGTCCCGCATTGCGGCGAGCACGGCGGCAAGCCGGTGCGGCGCCTCGAAGAACACGATCGTTCGAGGTTCCGCGGCGAGCGCGCGCAGGCGGGCCGCGCGCTCGCCGCTCCGGCGCGGCAGAAAGCCTTCAAAGCAGAACCTGTCGACCGGAAGCCCGGAAACGGCCAGCGCCGTGAGCACTGCCGACGGGCCAGGCACGGCGGTCACCCGGACTCCGGCCTCGACCGCCGCGCTCACCAGGCGGAAACCTGGATCGGATACGGCCGGCATCCCGGCGTCGGTAACCAGAACGACCCGCGCCCCCGCGCGCAGTGCCTCGACGAGCTCTTGAGTCCGAGCCGCCTCATTCGCGTCGTAGTAGGAGACAACCCGGCCGGTGACGGTCACGCCGAGCGCCGATGCGAGCCGGCGCAGACGCCGCGTGTCCTCGGCCGCGATGACGTCGGCCGCGGCAAGCTCGTCTCGCAGCCGGGGCGGCGCATCGTCGATCCGGCCGATCGGCGTCGCAGCCAACACCAGCAGCCCATCGCCTGCCCCTGCCCTGTTCACTGCCCCGGTCACTGCCCCGTTCACTGCGCCATTCACTGGGGCACTCACTGCGCCATTCAACTCCGTGCTCGCTGCTCGTGCTCGCTGCTCGTGCTCGCTGCTCGTGCAGCCGCTCGTGTCCGCGGCTCGTGCCCGCTGCCCGCCGGCCGGCGCCGCCGGCGTACCACTGCCCTCTGGACCAGGGCCGATGCGCACCCGCGAGCTCTTTCCGGCTAGGAGCAACGTCGGTTGGCCGAAGCCGCCCCGTCCGGTCCGTACGATTGGCCGGTGACCTCGACGGAGCTGCGCTCGGGTGCCGGGTCGGTGCCATCCAGCAGGACGGCACCCGTGCCCGCCGAGGTAGCCGCCGAGGTCCGGTCAAGATTTCGAAGCGCTCCCGCCGCACCGCGCCGACCGCCGCCCTCGCTGCGCCGCCGGATGGTGCCGAGGCTCTCACCGGGTCTGGCCGGGTGGTTGGGTCCGATCGCGGTCGCGCTGGTCGCGGGCATCCTCCGCTTCTACCGGCTGGGCAGCCCGCGGGCCTTCGTCTTCGACGAGACCTACTACGCCAAGGACGCCTGGTCACTGCTCCACTTCGGCGTCGAGATGGAGTACATCAAGGACGCCAACGATAAGATCCTCGCCGGGAACACCAACGTCTTCAGTGGCAACGGCGCCTATGTGGTCCACCCGCCCGCCGGGAAGTGGATCATCGCCCTCGGGGAGCAGCTCTTCGGTTTCAACCCCTACGGCTGGCGCTTCATGGTCGCGCTCCTCGGCACGCTTTCGGTCCTTATGATCGCCAGGATCGCGCGCCGGATGACCCGCTCGACCGTGCTCGGCTGTACCGCCGGCCTATTGCTCGCAGTCGACGGCCTGCATTTCGTGATGAGCCGCACGTCTCTGCTCGACCTCATCCTGATGTTCTGGATCCTGGCCGCGTTCGGCTGCTTGCTCGTCGACCGTGACCGGGCGCGGGACCGCATGGCCGTACTCGCCGAACGGCGCGGCGGGAACCTCGGGCGCGCGTACGGGGACTTCGGGCCCCGGCTGGGTTGGCGGCCATGGCGGCTGCTCGCCGTGGTCTGCCTTGGCCTCGCCGTCGCGACCAAGTGGAGCGGCCTTTTCGCGGTCGTGGTGTTCGCCGTGCTCGCATTTCTGTGGGACAGCGGAGCGCGGCGGGCGGCCGGCGTGCCCTCTCCGCTGCTCGGCGCGCTGGTCAAGGACGCGCTGCCGGCATTCGGCGCTATCGTCGCCGTCGGCACCGTCGTCTACATCGCGTCCTGGACCGGCTGGTTTCTCAGCGACGACGGCTACGACCGGGACTGGGCAGCAGGACGTGGCTGGCGGTTCGGAATCGTGCCGGAATCGGTGCGCAGCCTCTGGCATTACCACTCTCAGGCATACGACTTCCATATACATCTCGACCGGGACCGCAGCCCGCACCCGTACATGTCCAGCCCCTGGGGGTGGCTCGTCCTCGCCCGGCCGGTGTCTTACTACTACGTCGGCTACAAGAACGGACAGCACGGTTGCTCGGTCGACAGCTGCTCCAGCGCAGTGCTTGCGCTCGGCACGCCGACGCTGTGGTGGCTCAGCATCGCAGCCCTGGTGTTCTGCATCTGGCTATGGCTTGCCCGGCGGGACTGGCGGGCCGGCGCAATACTCGCGGGGGTAGGCGCCACATACCTGCCGTGGTTCCAGTACACCGAGCGGACGATCTTCTACTTCTATGCCATCGCGATGGTGCCCTTCCTTGTGCTGGGGGTGACGCTGCTCCTGGGCTACATCCTGGGTCCGCCCGATGCGTCGTCGCGACGGCGAGCGATCGGCGCCGGCGTCGCCGGCGGGATCGTCCTGCTCGTCGTGCTGACCTTCGTCTACTTCTACCCGATCTACGCCGCGGACGTGATCCCCTACCCTGACTGGCACGATCGCATGTGGTTTCAAAGCTGGATTTAGTGTCGCCGATGCGGGTCTACGCCCCGATTCGTTCGCTCTCCTAACGGCCGAAGGTCCGCTAGCCGGGCGGGACGAAGCGGTAGCCCAGCCCGCGGACCGTCTGGATCATCCGGGGGCGATGTGGGTCGTCGCCGAGCCGCTCCCGCAGCCGCCGCACGTGAACGGTGATCGTATTAGACCGTTGCCGAACTCCGCCCCACAGCCGGGCGCTGATCTCGGCTCGGGTGACGAGCCGTTCCGCCCGCGACATCAGCAGGTGCAGCAATCTGAACTCGCGCATCGGCAGATAGACCGGCTCGTCGCCCACCCGAACCTCGTAGGACGCGGGGTTGATGCTGACCGACCCGCACACGACGACCCGCCTGCCGTCGCCTGCCGAACGTACGAGGTTGAGCAGCTGGGCGACCTCCGACGAGCGGTAGGGCCGGCTGATACACGCGCTCGCCCCCGCCCCGAGCGCGCGCACCGTCGCCTCCGCATCGTCGGGTCCCGCGCCGAGCACGATCGGAATGGTTGTGCCTTGCCGCCGCAACGCCTGCACCACCGTCGCCCCGTCCACGACCGGTAGCCGGGCCGCCACGAGGATCGCGTCGGGCCGCTGCGCACCGATGCGAAGCAGCGCGTCTGCCCCGTCCGCGCTGTGTACGACGGTCACCAGCCGGTCCGCGAGCCGCGCCGCGAGGTCCCGGACAAACTCCACGTCCGGGTCGGCAACAAGCAGGACCGCGCCGAGCGTGGGCTCGGCCCGTTCGAGGACGGCCGTCGGATGGTCGACGTGAACCGGCTCTTGGGTGGGCGCACGGCCGGAAGGTCCCAACGGAGTCGTTCCCTGGGTGGACGTACGGCGGGAAGGCGCGGTCAGGACCGCGCCGAGCTCTTTGTCGACTTCGGGCTCGGCGGCCATGCCGTGCTCACCCGAACCGGCCGGTGATGTAGTCCTCGGTCCGCCTGTCCGTCGGGTTGCTGAACATCTTCCGGGTGAAGTCGTACTCGACCAGCCGGCCGTGCCGGACGAGGTTGGCGTCGACGTCCGCGGTGAAAAACGCCGTACGGTCCGAGACGCGCGCTGCCTGCTGCATGTTGTGCGTGACGATCACGATCGTGAACTCGGTGACGAGCTTCTGCATCAGGTCTTCGATCTTCGCGGTGGCGATCGGGTCGAGCGAGGAGCACGGCTCGTCCATGAGGATGACCTCGGGTTTGACCGCGATCGTCCGCGCAATGCACAGGCGCTGCTGCTGGCCGCCGGAAAGCGCGAGGGCGTTCGACTTCAGCTTGTCCTTGACCTCGTCCCACAGTGCCGCACCGACCAACGCCTCCTCGACGATGTCGTCCAGGTTGGCCTTCATCCCGTTGACCCGTGGGCCGTAGGCGACGTTGTCGTACACGGACTTGGGGAACGGGTTCGGCTTCTGGAACACCATCCCGATCCGGCGCCGCACCTCGATCGGGTCGACATAGTCGGCATACATATCCTCCCCGTGATAGGTGATCTTCCCGTCGACTCGGGCCCCGGGAATGAGATCGTTCATCCGGTTCAGGCAGCGGATCACGGTGGACTTCCCGCAACCCGACGGGCCGATGAGCGCCGTGATCTGCTGCGGGCCGATGGTCAGGTCGACGTTGCGGACGGCTTGGTAGTCGCCGTACCACACGCTTACGTCGCTGAGCTCGAAGACCGGTGCTTCGAGACCCGGCACGTCCCGCTCTCGGCCGAGTCGCAGGGTTGGCGCTGCGCTGATGTTTGCCTCCTCGCTCTTCGCCGAAGAGGACACGGTTTCTGTCACCTCATCACCACCGCTGCTGGTACCGGTTACGTACGAAAATAGCCACCGAGTTCATGAGCAGCAGGATGCACAGCAGGACGATGATCGCCGCCCAGGCGAGGCTGCGAAAGCCCTCCTGCGGCCGAGTGGCCAGGTTGAAGATCTGGATCGGCAGGACGGTGTAGTGGCTGTCCGGCCCACTGGGGTTGAACGTCACGAACTGCACGGCGCCGAGCATCAGCAGCGGCGCGGCTTCGCCGATCGCGCGGGAGAGCGCAAGGATCGTCCCGGTGGCGATGCCGGGAATAGACGCCGGCAGGACTTGACGCCGGATCGTCTGCCACTGGGTGGCCCCCAGGGCGAGCGAACCTTGGCGGATCGAGTTGGGCACCGCTCGGATCGCCTCTCGCGACGAGATGATCACAATGGGCAGAACCAACAGCGAGAGGGTCAGCGCCGCTGTGATCACGGTAAAACCGAGGTTCAACGGTGCCCGGGCGATCAATCCAAGCCCAAGAATGCCATAGACGATTGACGGCACCGCGGCGAGGTTCTGGATGTTCAGCTCGATCACTCGGTTGAACCAGAAGTTGGGCCGGGCATACTCCTCCAGGTAGATCGCTGCCAGCACGCCGATCGGTATGCATATCACCGCCGTCAGCGAGATGACCCAAAGAGTTCCGAAGATCGCTGATTGGACACCGCCCTCGCCGCGCAGCACGCGGCGCAGGATCGACGTCGGCTGCTGCGTGAAGAGGTTCGCGTCCAGCCGGTCCCAGCCGTGCACGACCACATAACCGAGCAGCGTGATGAGGAACGCGAGCGCCACGGCGACGCTCAGCAGCAAGATGAGGTGGAAGACGTACTCGCGCAGTGGGCGCCGGTGGCCCGCGAGGCTGCGCTCGACAGCCACCCGCGCCGCGACCCCGTCCGTCGTCATTCGTACACCTCCCGGTACTTGCGCACCAAGCGGATGCTCACGGCGTTCATCGCGAAGGTCAGCGCGAACAGCAGCGCGCCGACCGCGAAGATGGTCGTGTAGTCGAACGACGAAACCGGCAAGTCGCCGGAGCCTGCCTGTGCTATATAGGCGGCCATCGTCTCGCCTTCGACCAACGGGTTGGGCGTGAAGGTCGGCCGTGCTCCGAAGGCGATGTAGACGATCATCGTCTCGCCGATGGCGCGCGAGATCGCAAGGATCACTGCCGCCACGATGCCCGACAGCGCCGCGGGCACAACCACTCGCAGCGACACGACCATCCGCGAGGATCCAAGGGCGAAGCCGCCGTCTCGAAGCGCCTGCGGCACCGCGGACATCGCGTCCTCCGACAGCGAGGCCACCGTCGGGATGAGCATGACCGCCATGACCAACCCCGGTGCCAAAGCATTCCGCGGCTCCACCTGCCACGGCAGCCACTCCTGGAGAAGGGGGGTGACCGCGGCGAGGGCGAAGAAGCCGAAGACGACCGTCGGGATACCGGCCAGCACCTCGAGCACCGGCTTCACCGTCTTGCGCACGCGCGGATGGGCGAACTCCGACAAGTAGATCGCGGTGAGCAGGCCGATCGGCACGGCGATGACAACGGCGATCGCTGTCACCAGCAAGGTTCCGGACACGAGCGGAAGGACCCCATAGGCCGGTGGCTTGAAAAGGGCCGCCCAGTCCGTCCCGGTGAAGAACTCGACGACGTCGACCCGCTTAAAGAACCTCACCGTCGGAGGGATCAAGGAGATCACGATCCCGGCCGTGGTGAGTACGGATAGCGTCGCCGCCGCGGCAAGGACGGTCTTGATCGCAAGCTCCCCATAACGGGGGCGGGAACGCCTCAGGGACCCCCGCGGTGCGGAGGCCCCTGGGACAGGCGCTTCAGTCGTTGCCATCATCGAAGGTCAAGCGCCGGCCGAGGACTTTAGCTTCTGCAGGTCGGCCTGGAGCTTCGCCTTCTGGGTGGGGTTGACCGGCACGAAGCCGGCCTCTTCGGCGATCTGCTCGGCGTTCGCAACGTAGTACTCCACGAAGCCCAGCACCTCAGGCTCCTTCAGCGAGGCAGCCTTCGGGTAGATGAACAGCGGCCGGGATAGCGGCGCGTAGCTGCCGTCCTGGGCGGTCTCGACGCTGGGGGCCACGCAGCCGCTGCCGTTGTCGATCTCCAGCGCCTTGAGCGTGTCCTGGTTCTCCTCGTAGTAGCTGAAGCCGAAGTAGCCCATGCCGCCCTTGGCGCCCTTGACGCTCTGCACGGTGACATTGTCGTCCTCGGACGGGCTGTAGTCCGTGCGGCTGGCGCCCTCCTCGCCGTTGATCGTATCGGTGAAGTAGTCGAAGGTGCCCGAGTCAGTGCCTGGCCCGGCCAGTGTGAGCCGCTCGTTCGGGAAACCGGAGCGCACTTGGCTCCAGTTGTTGATCTTCGAACCGGGCTCCCAGATCTTCTTCAGCTCGGCCACAGTCAGGCAGGTCGCCCAGGTGTTGTCCTTGTTCACGACCACGGTCAGCGCGTCGTTGGCCATCGTGAACTCGCTGTACTGGATGCCCTTGGCCTGGCAGGCGGCCTTCTCGTCGTCCTCGATCGGCCGGGAGGCGTCGGAGATGTCGGTCTCGCCGGTGCAGAACTTCTCGAAACCGCCTCCGGTACCCGAGATGCCGACCGTAACGTTCACGTTGGGCTGCTGCTCTTTGAACAGCTCGGCGGCGACCGAGGTCAGCGGACCAACCGTGCTCGACCCGTCTACCGCGATCATCCCGGACAGCTGTGTGTCCTGGCCGGTCCCGCTTCCGTCGTCGCCCCCGCACGCGGTCAGCGCGAGGGCGAGCGCGCTAGCCATCACTAGCGCCTTGGGGAGTGCCCGCTTCATGTCGATGTCGTCCTCGACCTTCCGGTCAGCCGGCGGTCTAGGGCGCCGCCGGACCATCCTTGATTGGCAGGGCGACCGGGCTATCCGGGTCGCTACCCAGATCAAAGGGGGGCTCGTTGAGCCGGGTGGGTCAAGAAGGTGAACGCGAGATGAAGCCAGAGCGCCGAATCTGTGACGACTCCCGTAGCCGTCTCGTGATCTGAGGAGCTTCGATCAGAGGCAGCGATGGGGATGCCTGCCCTGTCATCGGAACGCCGGGATCGTGCTGACACCGTAATACCAACCATGCTCTAAGGTCTGCTGGCATGACGGAGCAGCCTGGCCGGCCAGCCGAGCAGCGTTTCGAGATCGAGATCAGTCCCGAGGTCGAGCAAGGGCTGTGGGCTGATTTTGTGTCGCTGTGGCACACGCCGGACTCTTTCGTCCTCGACTTCGCCGCGCTTCGCCGGCCGCCGTTCGCGGTCGAGGACGCGGACTCGCGTAGCGTCGCCCAGGTCATGCCCGCCCGCATCGTCGCCCGGGTACGGATCCCGCCCAGCCAGGTCTTCGAGCTTATGAAGGCTCTGGAACAGCAGCTGTCGATGTGGGAGCACGAGACCGGCCGGGGCGGCACGCCGCCGAGAGCACAGGAGTTAGGAGGGCTCTGACTCACCCGCCTCCATGGCCCTGGCTACTGCTCGAGGTTGGCTGTAGTGTCGCGTGACACTACAGCCAACCGTGTTGTTCGGCGTGGAGTACGGCCTCGACCCGGTTCCTGGTGCCGGTCTTCGCGATGGCAGCTGACAGGTAGTTCCGCACGGTGCCTTCGGAGAGATAGAGACGCCGTGCGATGTCCGCCACCGTGGCGCCACCGCGAGCCGCGGCAAGGACGTCCCGCTCGCGAGCCGTTAGCGGGTTCGGCCCACCGGCCAGCGACTCGGCGGCAAGGACCGGGTCAACGACTCGCTCCCTCGCGGCGATCCGTCGTACCGCATCGGCCAGCTGCTCCGGCGGCGCATCCTTGACCATGAACCCGTAGGCGCCCGCCTCCATTGCCCGGCGCAGGTAGCCCGGGCGGCCGAAGGTGGTGAGGATCAGCACGCGGCAGGAGGGGACCGCGGTGCGGAGGGCCGCAGTCGCGGCGAGCCCGTCGAGGCCTGGCATCTCGACGTCCACGAGCGCCACGTCAGGGCCGAACTCTTTGGCGGCCTCGACAAGCTCGTCGCCGCGGCCGACCTCGGCGACGACCGTGATGTCATTCTCGAGGCTGAGCAGCGCCGCCAGTGCCCCGCGCACAAGGTGCTGGTCGTCCGCGAGCAGGACTTTGATCATGATGCCGCGCCGCCGGCCGATGCGTCCGATGAGCTACTGTCCGCCGCCTGGTGCGACCGGGATGGGGCGATCCGCGCGACACGATGGAAGGACTGGCCGGCTCTGGGCGGGACCTCAACCTTCAACCTGAACACGTTCGGGTGAAGCGGGTCGGGACCGGCCTCAACACGTGCACCGTGCGCCGCCGCACGTTCGGCAAGGCCGGTCAGACCGTGACCGGCTGCCGTACCAGCAGGCTTTCCGCGGGACGCCGTGCTGTCCGCCGCCTCGCCGGAGTCGGCGTCATTGGAGACGGGTTCATCGGAGAGAGGGCCACCGAAGACAGGGCTACCGGAGACAGGGCTACCGGAGATAGGGGCACCGCCTCGAGGCCCACCGCCAGAACCGGGCGTGCCGTCATTCACGATCTCGATCGCGTACGGCTCCAGGTTGATGGTGACCCGTCGCGCCCTGCTGTGCCGTACAACATTCGTAACGCCCTCTCGGACCACCCAGCCGAAGAGCTCGCGCAGCTCGGGTGGGACGCCATCCACCGCGCTTGGGATCTCCGCGCTGATCCCGGCCGCGGCGAGCACCTCGCGGGCGTTCGCCAACTCCATGGCCAGGCTCACCTCGCGATAACCCGCGACGGCGGCTCGTACGTCGGCGAGGGCTTGCCGGGCGAGGCCGGCTACCTCCGTCATCTCGGCCTCGGCCCGCTCGGTGTCTCGGCCCGCGATCCGCTGCGCCAGCTCCGCTTTCACCGCGATCGTCGTGAGCGAGTGGCCCAGAAGGTCGTGCATGTCCCGCGCAATCCGCGCCCGCTCCCCCTCCGCGGCAAGCCTGGCCACCTCGTCCCGCGCGGCCCGCAACTCGACGTTGGATTGGATGAGTCTGGTGAAGCCGACCGCGGCCAAGCCGGCGAAACCGATGGATGCCCCGCGTGCCCACTGCCAGCCGGTCACGTTCCACGCCGGAATGTACTGGGGTACGGCAACGATGAGCGCAGCAGCGAACGCTGTCATCGCGAGCGCGAGGTCGGTCGAGGTGAGGAGCGCCACGGTCACCAAGAGGAACGGCAGCGTGCCCAGAGCTGGCGCACCGATCAGTCCGCCCAAGCCCACGGTGATCAAGCCGAGCGTGAGCGGCACGGCGTTGCGGTGCGACCCGGTCTGCCTGGCTCGCGGGACGAGGAACAGGTAGACCGCGGCGAACCCGGCGAGCAGCAGCACGCCCAGGACCCGCTTGAACATCCGCTCCTGGTCGAGTACCTCCCGC
The DNA here is from genome assembly GCA_046725875.1 of Actinomycetota bacterium. GTDB lineage: Bacteria > Actinomycetota > Actinomycetes > JAKEEW01 > JAKEEW01 > JBKOZJ01. The sequence continues at coordinate 24,359 of JBKOZJ010000164.1, read as the reverse complement.
AACGGCTCGATCAGAAAGAGTAGCCAGATGCCCCCGAACAGCCGCCACCGGCGGAACGGCGCAGGTCCACCGGGCCTCCACCACGACGCCGATGCCAGGGACGAGCCGCCGGCTGTCGAAGGCGAGACCGGATTTGCGGGCAACCAGCGCGAGACGCGCCACCATGGCCGGCCGGCGGGCCCATCCGGCGCTTCGGAGCCGGATGGGCGGCCCGCGGCCATGGGGTCGAAGGCGGACATCATGCCGAGCGTACGGCGCAGCGAGCGGGGGGCCGGTTTGAGTGTGCCGGTTGGCGAGCGCGGCTAGGCGCGCGCGGTCGCGTCTTGGTAGCGGCGAGCGGCCAGCCGGCCTAGCACGATCGTCCAGATCGCGATGACGGCAACGGCGTGCCAGCCGACCCAGACACCCTGGACCGCGTCCCGCGCGGCTTGACCCGCCCAATAGAGCGGGGAGACCTCCGCGACCCGCTGAAACCAGCCACCGTCCACGGCGAACCAGATCCCGCTCACCAGCGAGACGACCATCAGCACGAGTCCGGTTACCTGCTGAATCGACTCGCCCGTTGCGAGGTAGCCGACGAGCACGCCGAGGGCGGCCATCGGGGCCAAGCCGAGCAGGATCGACAGGACGATCCACAGCCAGCGGGCGACGGGCATGTCCGCGCTGTGCGTGGTGGCACCGGCCACCAGGACGAGCAGCATCCCCGGGAGAGCCGTCACGTACCCAACACCGATCTTTGACATGAGGTAGGAGCGGGCGGGCAGTCCAGTGAGCCGCAGTTGCCGGTGCCAGCCCACCGTTCGCTCCATCGCGATCCGCCCGCCCGACGTGAAGACGGCCGTCATCGCGGCGTAAAGCGCCATGCTCGTCATGTAGTAGGTCGCGAGCGAGACCGAGCCGGCTTGCTGGTCCTTGTTCGGCACGCCGATGACCAGAAAGAGGATCATCGGGACGGCGAACGTGAAGATCAAGTAGCGGCCGTTGCGGACGGTCCGCAGAATCTCCAGCTGGAAGTACTTGGTCATCGTGCTGAAACCTCCGTGAGCGTGAGGAAGGCCTGCTCCAGGTCGGCACCGGAGACCTCTACATCGCGCGCGGCCGGGAAGCGATCGAGCAACGCGTGGAGCGCCGCATCCGAATCGGAACAGCGAAGCACTACTGCATCCCCTCGTGCTTCGACGCTGGCGACGCCGGGCAGGGCGCTCAGCTCCGCGACATCCGCACCCGGCAGCGTCGCTCGGATGGTCCGGCCGCCCACAGTGGCTTTGATCTCGGTCGTCGGGCCGTCCGCGACGACCCGGCCGTGGCTCATCAGCACGATCCGGTCGGCATAGGAGTCAGCCTCGTCTAGGTAATGCGTGGCGAACAACACGGCGCGGCCGGCCGCCGCGAACTCCCGCATCGAGGACCAGAACGCGTGCCGAGCCTCCACGTCCATGGCAACGGTGGGCTCGTCCAGGACAAGCAGGTCCGGGTCTGGTACGAGGGACAGGGCGAAACGCGTCCGTTGGGTCTGCCCGCCGGACAGCTTCCCCGTACGCCGGTCGGCAAGGTCACGGATGCATGCGCGGTCGAGAACGTCGCCGATGCCCAACGGCTTCTGATAAAGCGCGGCCAGCATTTCCACGAGCTCGCGCACGGTGAGGCCTTGAATGAGCGAGCCGGTCTGCAGCATCGCTCCCACCGCACCGGCCGCGGTGGCCTTCTCCGGCGGCATCCCGAAGATGCGGACCTGCCCGGCATCTGGTTTTGTCAGGCCGAGCAGCATGTCGATGGTCGTGGACTTCCCGGCACCGTTCGGGCCGAGGAGCGCGACGACCTCGCCCGCGGCGATGTCGATGTCCACCCCATCAACCGCGCGCACCTGCCCGAAGTGCTTGCGCACTCCCGTGATCTCCACTGCTGATGTCATGGCCCCAGGGTCGCCCGGCCGGGAGTCGGGCAAATAGTGCTGACAGCCGCAATGTTGACGATGACATCTGTCAACTGCGCGGCGGATTAGCACGCGAGAGCGACATAGGATGATCATCAAGTGCGGGCACTCGGGCGGGAGCAGACCAGATGACCAGCGGCGAAGGAACGAACGCGGCGGGCGTGCCGCCACATTTCGGTGCACTGCCGGCACCTAAAGAGACGATGCAGCGGCAGCGGGGAATGCCACCGTGGATCCCGCGGCTGATCGTCTTCGTGATCGTCGGGGTCGCGGCCTTCCTGCTCGGTAAGTGGGCGTTCGAGCGCCTGCAGAGCCTGGTCGTATCGCTGCTTTTCTCGCTCTTCCTGGCGCTCGCGATCGAGCCTGCGGTGAACATGCTCGCCCGCCGGGGGCTGCGCCGCGGCCTAGCTACCCTGATCGTCTTCTTTGTCCTATTCGTTCTGTTCGGCGGGTTCTTCTTCGCCCTCGGCAGCCTTTTCTTCAGCGAGGTCAACACCATCGCCAAGGACCTGCCCGACTACATCGACGGCGTAATTAGGTGGGTCAACAACACCTTCGGAACCAACCTGTCATCCGAGGACCTGCGGTCCGGGATAAACGTGGACTCCGCGACCCTCGGGCGATACGGGTCGCAGATTGCGACCAACGTGCTCGGCCTTGGCGCATCGGTCATCGGGTTCATCTTCCGGCTCTTCACGATCCTGCTCTTTACCTACTACCTGTCTGCCGAGGGTCCGCAGTTCCGCCGGCACGTCGTCTCGCTCTTTCCACCGGCACGCCAAGGCGAGGTGCTGCGCGCATGGGAGATCGCCATCGACAAGACCGGCGGCTACATCTACTCGCGGGCACTGATGGCGCTGGTGTCCTTCGTCGCGCACTACATCCTGCTGTTCGCACTCGACATCCCGAACGCGCTCGCGCTGGCGATCTGGGTCGGCGTGGTCTCGCAGTTCATCCCCACCGTCGGCACCTACTTGGCCGGCTTGGTACCGATTGTCGTCGCGCTCGCCGAGCAGCCGATCGACGCGCTGTGGATCTTCATCTTCATGCTGTGCTACCAGCAGTTCGAGAACTACATCCTGCAGCCGAAGATCACCTCACGGACCGTGCAGATCCATCCGGCGCTCGCATTCGGTGCGGTCGTTGCCGGTGCCTTGCTGCTCGGCCCGATCGGTGCCTTCATCGCCATCCCCATTGCGGCCAGCCTCCAGGCGTTCCTCTCTACCTATGTACGGCGATACGAGGTGACGGATCCCAGCCTCGCGGCGGTAGGGCAGAACCCCACAGGAGAAGACCCAAAGGCCGAATCCGGCAGCAGTACCTAGGCGTCGTCCGACACCGGCCATAGCGCCTAGTGGCCACCGTTGGCACTGGCCAGCGACCTCGGATCCGGGCCGGAGGCGGTCAAAGTGTGCAGTTCTACTGCGCACGCCTCCCGGGACACTGTGCGTTAACAGCGGACGCTAGTCGAGCCGCTCGAGGACGAACCAGATCCCTACCGCGGGCTCGGTTCCCTCGTTCCGGTAGCCATGCGGGCTCGTCGAGTTGAACGACACCGAGTCGCCGGAGACGAGCCGGTATTCATCGAACGCCAGAGTGAGGACTAGTTCGCCGCTGATCAGATGCCCGTACTCGGTCCCCGGGTGGCGCATGAGCTGCCCCGAGCTGGACGACGTGCCGCCTGGTTGGTAGGTGATGCGCAGGAAGTCGACGTGCGTCCCCGGCACCTGACCAAGTCGCTCCCAAACCACCCCAGAGTCAAGGGTGAGCATCTCGCGTTCGGCCGCGCGGACAACGGGTCCGACCCTGCGATCACGTTCGGACTCAATCCTTCGCAGCCGGAGCGCGGCGGCAACATCGGGAATCCGCCCCGAGTCACCAGCGCCCGCCACCGTGACGAGCTCCTCCGCTTGCTGCTCGTCTGCTTGCTGCTCGTCTGCTTGCTGCTCGTCTGCTTGCTGCTCGTCTGCTTGCTGCGCGGCAATGGCTCCAGGGACGCCCGGACCAGGCACGGCAGCCAGGCCGGGCGCCGCAGTCAGCAGACCGCGTTCGCGATGACCGTCGGCACCGGCCTCCGGGCGTGCTCCCGATCCGTCCACGTCGAAGAGCTCCTCGATCGAGATTCCGAGCGCGGTCGTGATCGCGTAAAGCGTGCTGACCGACGGCTGGCTCTTGTCCGTCTCGATCTGGGAGATGAGGCTGGCGGAGACGCCAATGTCCCGGGCGAGCCCGCGTACGGTGATGCCGCGACGTACCCGCTGCTTCCGCAGGCGCTCCCCGATCGCGGGTACCGCCGTGGGGCTCATTGGTTCGCTCTCCCTCTGCAGCGCACTGTCAAGTGAACGTTACCGCTGTGGGTATTGGCCTGAGCTCCTCAAAGTCGTGGGATCAGGCCAGATGCAGCATCTTGACGGCCCATGATGCCCACCGTTTAACTGCGGTAAGTCACGCTGAACAACGTACGCCAAAGGGACCAGGCGGACGACGCTGGAAACGCCCGGCACGAATCGGGGTGCTCCGGTCACACCGGGCAGCAGGTAGGGCGGGGGTTCCAGGAGTCGCTCCCCTGCCCTCTTGACGCAGGTTTCCAAGGGGTCACCCCAGGGGCCTTGACGATGGAAGGCGAACAGTGGCGATCAAGACCTACGGTCCCAACGCGGTCGACTGGGAAGAGCGGATCGACGTCGATCGGCTCCGCCGGGACCGGCTGGCCCGGCTGCGCTCCAAGCTCGAAGAGTCCGACCTCGGCGCGCTGCTCACCTTCGACTTCTCCAATATCCGCTACTTGACCGCCACCCACATCGGCACGTGGGCGATGGACAAGCTGATCCGGTTCGCGCTACTTCCCCGCGGCGGCGAGCCTTACGTCTGGGACTTCGGCTCCGCGGCCCGCCACCACCAGCTCTACAACCCCTGGCTGGACGGTGCCGCGCGGGCCAGAGCCGGCATCTCCACCCTGCGGGGGGCCTTCCACCCCGGCGCGGGAGTCGCCGCCGATGTGGCGACGAAGGTAGGCACGGTCCTGCGTGAGCACGGTCTCGGGGACGCGCCGGTCGGCGTCGACGTGGTCGAAATGCCGGTTCTCACCGCGCTCCACGCCGAAGGTCTCGATGTGGTCGACGGCCAGCAGGTCTTCCTGGAGGCCCGCCGGATCAAAACCCAGGACGAGATCGCGCTTCTCACCCAGGCGTGCTCGATGGTCGACGCTGCCTACGAGGAACTCTACGCGTTCCTTCGCCCCGGGGTGCGGGAGAACGAATGTGTCGGCCTGGTCAGCAAGGTGCTCTACGACCTCGGCAGCGAGTACGTCGAAGGCGTCAACGCCATCTCCGGCGAGCGCTGCTCGCCGCACCCGCACGTCCACTCCGACCGCCTCATCCGCCCCGGCGACCCGGCCTTCTTCGACATACTGCACAGCCATCTCGGCTACCGCACGTGCTACTACCGCTGCTTCGCAGTCGGGAGCGCATCCCCGGCGATGCGGGACGCCTACGTTCGTTGCCGCGAGTACATGGACGAAGCAATCGCTCTGGTCAAGCCGGGCGCGACGACCGCCGACATAGTGTCGGTCTGGCCGCGGGCCGAGGAGTTTGGCTTCGCGGACGAGATGGCCGCGTTCGCGTTGCAGTACGGCCACGGAGTCGGGCTGGCCATCTGGGAGAAGCCGATCTTCAGCCGGCTCGTCTCGCTCGAGCATCCCGAAGTGCTCGAGGAAGGCATGGTCTTCGCGCTGGAGACCTATTGGCCGGCTTCCGACGGCTGGTCGGCGGCGCGGATCGAGGAGGAGGTTGTCGTCACGGCGGACGGATGCGAAGTCATCACCAAGTTCCCCGCCGAGGAGCTCCTCGTCGCCGGCCGGAAGTACTGGACCGCGGGCGGCCAGCTGAACACCCTGCGCGAAGCACAGTCGAACCTCGATCGGGGGTCAAGAATCCAGCAGGTCCCTGCGGAGAACCGCAGCGCCGACCAGTCCACATCGAATGGTGAGACCCGATGAGCGAGGGACCCCGTTCCGAGCCCAGTGCTCACCCGTCAGGCGATGCCGCACCAGATAAGGCCTCGTACGGACGCCACGCAAGCGCGGCTAGCCGTGGCGAGGAGCCGAACAACGGGACGACCCAGGTGGCTAGCATCGGGCCGGATGAGCTCCTCGCGCTCTACGAGCAGATGGTGGTGATCCGGCGCACGGAGCAGGCCGCCCACGACCTCTTCATGTCCGGCCTCGTCAAGGGCACCACCCACCTTGCGGCGGGGCACGAGGCGGTTGCGGTCGGCGCGAGCGGCGCTCTGCGACCCGACGACTATGTCTATGCGACCTACCGCGGTCATCATCATGCGATGGCCCGCGGCGCCTCCGCCGAGGAGTGCCTCGCCGAACTGATGAGCAAGGCGACTGGGCTGTGCCGGGCGAAGGGCGGCTCGATGCACCTAACCAAGGCGGCCGTCAGCATGCTCGGGTCGTACGCCATCGTGGGATCGCATCTCCCGATGGCCGCCGGTGCGGCATGGTCGGCCCGTTTGCGCGGCAGCCACCAAGTTGCGGTCGCCTTCTTCGGCGATGGCGCGACGAACATCGGCGCGTTCCACGAAGCACTCAACCTCGCGTCGGTGTGGGAGCTGCCCGTCATCTTCGTCTGCGAGAACAACCTCTATATGGAGTACACGCCGATCGGGAGCGTTACCGCCGCCGAAAACCCCGCGGCCGATAGGGCCGAGGCCTATCGGATGCCCGCGGAGATCATCGACGGGAACGACGTCGTGGTGGTCAAGGACGCGGTCGCTCGCGCCGTCGACCGTGCGCGGCGAGGCGGCGGTCCGACGCTGATCGAGGCACAGACCTACCGGCACTTCGGGCACAGCCGAGCCGACCCGGCAAAGTACCGGCCGCGGGAAGAGGTTGAGCGGTGGCTCAAGCACGACCCGCTCGAGGTCGCCCGAGCGCACCTCGAGGCGCTTGGCGTTAAGCACGAGGACATCGCCGATGCGGACGAACGGGCGGCTCGCATCGTCGACGAAGCAGTCGATGCCGCCAAGAACGCCCCGGGGCCTGATCCAGCGCAGGCGTTCACCGACGTTTGGTCTGACGGTGGCGCGGAGTGGCGGATGGGCGGATCCACCCCCCGCGACGCCGCAGCCCGCGCCGGCGCGGCGAGGCAAACAACGGGGAGCTCGAGTGGGGGCGTCCTCGCCGACAATGCCGAGCGCCCCGCCGGCGCGGCCCCCGCCGCGCTCGACTCAGATCAACCGGCCGAGCCGATCACCTATCGCGAGGCGGTGGCCGAGGGCATCGCGCGTGAGATGCGCCGCGACCCGAGCGTCGTCTGCCTCGGCGAGGACATCGGCGCGGCCGAGGGTGTGTTCAAAACGACGGTGGGGCTGTTCCAGGAGTTCGGCCCAAACCGCATCTGGGACACGCCGATATCCGAGCAGGCGATCGTCGGAGCCGCGATGGGCGCGGCGATGACCGGCACGCGGCCCGTCGCGGAGATCATGTTCAGCGACTTTCTCGCCTGCTGCTGGGACTATGTGGCGAACGAGATCCCGAAGGTGCGCTACATGACCGGCGGGCAGGTGACCGTGCCCCTGGTCATCCGTACAGCAAACGGCGGCGGCCTGGGATTCGGCGCTCAGCATTCCCAGTCGGTGGAGAACTGGGTCCTCACCGTCCCCGGCCTCAAGATCGTGGCACCGTCCACACCCTCGGACGTGATCGGGCTGATGGCGGCCGCGATCCGCAGCGATGACCCGGTCATCTTCTTCGAGCACAAGGGGTTGCTCGCGAGCAAGGGTGCGCCGGCGCCACCGGACCATGTGATCGAGCTCGGCCGGGCCGCGGTCCGCCGGGAGGGCAGCGACATGACGATCGTGGCGCTCGCGGCGACGGTCCCAATTGCGCTCGCCGCTGCCGAGGAACTCGCCCGGGACGGCGTCTCCGTCGAGGTGCTCGACCTGCGCTGTCTCATACCGCTCGATGTGGAGGCCGTTCTGCGCTCACTGGACCGAACCTCCAAGCTCATGGTCGTCGAGGAGAACCCCTACCAGGGTGGCTGGGGCGCCACGGTCGTCTCGGTCGTGGCGGATGAGGGGTTCGAGCTGCTCGACGCCCCGATCAAGCGGGTCGCGGCGGCCAACGTGCCGCTGCCGTTTGCGGACACGCTGGAAGAACAGGTCATCCCGACCGTCGACAAGGTGGTCGAGGCCGCGCGGCGCCTGGCCGCCTACTGAACAACCCTCCCGGCCCTGTTATGCAGGGGAGCTGCAAAGGAGCTGCATGTGGGTACGAAGACGCTTATCCGTGGCGGCACCGTCCTGTCGATGGACCCGACGATCGGAGACTTGCCGCAGGGCGACGTTCTCATCGAGGACGACAGGATCGTCGCAGTTCAGCCCGAGATCGGAGCCGAGGCCAGTGCCGGCGACGCAGGTGCTGTTGACGCGGGCGCTGTCGACGCCGCCGTGGTCGACGCCAGCGGATTCATCGTGATCCCGGGCTTCATCGACAGCCATCGCCACGTTTGGGAAACGGCCATCCGTGGCTGCGCACCAGACGCCACTCTGGACGACTACTTCGTCGAGGTGCTGGACACGTTCGCACCGGCCTACCGAGCCGAGGATGTCTACGCCTCCAACCTGGCCGGTGCCCTGGAGTGCATCAACGCCGGCATCACGACGCTGGTCGACTGGTCCCATATCAACAACACGCCCGACCACCCGGATGCGGGGATCAGCGCGTTGCGGGAGTCCGGCATCCGTGCGCAGTATGCGTACGGCAGCGCGAACACGTCGCTGTCCGACTACTGGTTCGAGAGCAAGCTCTGCGTGCCACCGGACGACGTGCGGCGGATCCGGGACACGTACTTCTCCTCCGACGACGGCCTGCTCACGATGGCCCTTGCAACCCGTGGTCCCGGGTTCTGCCTGGAGGATGTCGTGCGCACCGAGTGGGGGCTCGCCCGCGAGCTCGGCATTCCGATCACGGTGCACGTCGGAATGGGCCGGCTCGCCGGGCGATTCGAGATGATCAAGCAGCTCAGCGGCCTCGGTCTGATCGGCGAAGAGATTGGTTCCGACACGACCTATATCCACTGCTGCTACTTCAGCGACGAGGAGTGGAGGCTCGTACGCGACAGCGGAGGAACCATCTCCATTGCCCCCCAGGTCGAGACTCAGATGGGCCACGGGTGGCCGCCGGTGATGAAGGCGATCGAGTACGGCCTGCGCCCGAGCCTGTCGGTCGACGTGGTTACGACCGTTCCCGGCGACATGTTCACGCAGATGCGGGCTGCCTTCGGCGCTGAGCGCGCCCGGATGAACGCAGTGTTCTGGGAGCGCAACGAGCCGGCCGAAGGCCTGCTGACCGCTCGCCAGCTGTTGCAGATAGCCACCGTGAACGGCGCCCACACAGTCGGGCTCGAGGATCGAACCGGCTCGCTCACCCCGGGCAAGAAGGCCGACATCGTCCTCATCGACGCCCGGCAGCTCAACGTCGCGCCGATAATCGACCCGGTCGCCGCGGTGACCCTGTGCGCCGACGTCTCCAACGTCGACAACGTGATCATCGACGGGCAGTTCCGCAAGCGCGACGGCAGGTTGGTCGCGGACACCGACCGGGCTCGGCGCCTTGTAGAGGAGTCCAGGGATTACCTGCTCGCCGAGACCGCCCGCCGCAAGGCTGCCGCGACGTGAGCGCTTTCCGGGCTGGCCACCTCGTGCGCCTGGCGGCCGACGCGGACTTCGCTAAACCCGACACCTGGGCCGCCGGCGCCGAGGGATACCAGAGGTGGACTGTCGTGGGCGAGGAGGCCGGCGCGGTGCATACCGGCTTCGGCATCTGCGAGCTCGCCCCCGGTGGCTCCTTGCCGCCGCACGTCCATTCATTCGAGGAGAGCTTCTACGTCGTGGAGGGCACCGCGGTCGTGGACACTCCGGACGGGTCGCACGAGGTGGAGCCCGGCGACTACGGCCTGCTCCCGGTGGGCGTACCTCATCAGTGGCGCAACCTGCGACGGGAGCTGGCGCGGTGGGCGGAAATGCAGGGGCCGACGCCACGAGCGCGGCGCGACGACGACACGCAGCTCGTGCCCGCACTCGCGGCCGGCGACCCGGTCCGGATGGATGTACGGGATCCACGGACGAGGCGGTTCGGCAACATAACCCCGGCCCACATGGACGTCACCAAGCAGAGCCAGGAAATGCTTGCCGTGTCGGCAAGCTCGCGCACGGCCCTGCTCGTGTACAGCGGCATCACCGTCAAGATGATGGTCGACTCGGATCTCGGGGCCGACCTCACGACGATGTTCATGGTGCAGTACGCGCCGGATGGTGTGGCTGGGCGGCATGATCATCCGTTCGAGGAGACGTACTACTTCCTCGAGGGAGTAGCAGAGGCAACCTTCGAGGGCGAGGTTTACCCGCTCGGCCCGGGCGACGTGGCGTGGGCTGGCGTCGGTTGCGTACACGGCTTTCGTAACCTCGGCGGCGGACCGCTGCGCTGGCTTGAAACGCAGTCGCCGCAGCCGCCGTCGCGACACTCCTACCGCTTCGCTCGGGACTGGGACTACCTGAGGACAGTGACCGGAGATGGCTGAGCAGCTAGGGGGGACGACCCCCCACGAGCCCCGCGCCGAGCCACCAGCGCGGACGGACGCCCCCGACCCGGCCGCCGGCTTCGCCGGCGCGACGACTCTGTCAGACTCCACCAGCGGCCGAAGGTCGATGCTCGTCATCGGTGGAACGTCCGGCATCGGGCGCGAGCTTGCCCAGCGAGCTGCCGACCGTGGCGACGAGGTGACAATCACCGGGCGAGCGTCCGAACGGGCCGAACTGGTGGCGAAGGAAATCGCCGGCATGGTGCCCACAGGGGGGGCGACCCCTCAGAATCCCCCAATGGTGCCGACGGGGGCCACGACCCAGAGCCTCCCTGCCGTTCGCGGGATATCCCTCGACCTCGCCGAGCCTGCCCAGATCGGGGACCGACTTGCCGATATCGAGCGGGTTGACCATCTTGTGCTCGCGGCTATCGAGCGGGATACGAACACGGTTCGCGACTACGACATCGCGCGTGCGGTCCGGCTGGTGACGCTGAAACTCGTCGGCTACACCGAGGTCGTTCATCAGCTTGTGGATCGGATGCCGGATGATGGCGCGATCGTCCTCTTCGGCGGGCTGGCGAAGGACCGCCCCTACCCGGGCTCGACGACAGTGTCGACAGTCAATGGAGGGATCACCGGACTGGTTCACACGCTCGCGACCGAGCTTGCGCCGATCCGGGTCAACGCGATCCACCCGGGGATCGTCGGGAACAGCCCCTACTGGAGAGGCAAACCGCTGGATCACGTGATCAGCCGGACGCCGTTGGGACGGCTGGCAAAGATGAGCGATATCGCACATGCGGTGGAGTTCCTGCTGTCCAACCCGGCAGTGAACGGCGTTCATTTGCACGTCGATGGCGGGTGGCTGCTGACGTGACCGGCCGAGTCGGGGTCGCGGTCGTCGGCACCGGCCGGATGGGCGCCGCGATGGCGACGCGGCTGCGTTCCCTGGGTGCTGCTGTCGTGGTCTTCAACCGAACACGGGCCCGAGCCGCGGATATTGCCGCCGCTTCGGGCTGCACCGTGGCGGGCACGGCGCGAGATGCAGCCGGCTTGGCCGACGTGATCTTGGTCTCGCTTGCCGACGACCGCGCGGTAGAGGAGACCTACGCCGGTGACGACGGGATCGTCGCAGGCCTGAAGCCCGGCACCGTCGTAGCTGACACCAGCACGATCGCCCCGCAGACCGCCCAGCGAATGGCTCAACTGGTTGGGAAATCCGGTGCCGGCCATCTCGACACCCCGGTTTCCGGGAGTGTTCCCGTGGTCGAGCGCGGAGAGCTTACGGTCATGGCCGGTGGCCGGGCCGAAGAACTCGATATCGCAAGACCCGTACTCGGCCTGCTCGCCAAGCGGATCTTCCACATGGGCGACCATGGCACAGGCGCGGCGATGAAGCTTGCTATCAACGCTATCGTGCACGCACTCAACCAGGCGATCTCGGAGGCACTCGGGCTCGCCGAGAAAGCCGGCATCGCTCGGACCGATGCCTACGAGGTGTTCGCGTCCAGCGTTGCGGCCGCCCCTTTCGTGCTCTATAAGCGGACCGCGTACGAACGGCCTGATGAGACGCCGGTAGCGTTCAGCCTCGACCTCGTCGCGAAAGACTACGATCTGATCCTTGACCTCGCGGGGCAGGTCGGCGCCCCAATGCCACAAGCGTCGGCCAGCAGCGAGACGGTGGACCGCGCCGTCGCCGCCGGCTTCGGCCAAGCCGACCTGAGTGCGATCGCGCAGTACCTGCGCTCTGCCTCCGATTAAGCGAGGTCGCCGGTACCATCCGTTCCGTGGCGTACGACAAGGAGCTCGCCAACCGCATCCGCGAACTCGTCGGCGGCGAGCCGGGCCTGTCCGAGAAGAAGATGTTCGGCGGTCTCGCCTTCATGATCCACGGCAACATGGCAGTCGCGGCGAGCAGCCAGGGTGGCGTCCTAGTTCGGGTGGATCCGGCCGAGTCGGAAACACTCGCCGCGTCGACGACCGCTCACCCCATGGAGATGCGCGGCCGGGAAATGCAGGGTTGGCTGCGGGTGGACGCCGACGACGTCCAGACCAAACGGCAGCTGGCCAGGTGGGTGAAGCTCGGCATCGCTTACGCGCGCTCACTTCCCGCGAAATAGCTGCGCGAGCGCAGGCCGCTCAACTCCGTTCAGGACGCTGCTCCACGACCGCGCTCTGGGTGTCGGCGACAATGTCATGCGCCGTTCTGGGCGCCCGAATCGCTGGGTCCTGCCCGCTAGTCGAGAGCGGGAAGTGCCCGCCAGTCCTTCCACGAGAGATCGCGACCTATATATCGAGGGGCCTGGAATGGCCAGGCAGCCGTGATCCATCGGGGCACGAAGTCATCTAGGTAGTGCTCGAGGTCGCCTCCGGCGTGCTCGTCCACCACCCACCAGGAGATCTCGGCGTCGGCGCCAACCTTCTCGGGAGGGTCGATATACACGCAGCCGAGCAGCGCTGTCTCCCCCGCATTGAAGAGCGCGTAGTTGAAGGACTCATGCGCCTTTATCTCCACCTCATGGCGGGCGAGGTCGGCGCGATCCTGCTCGTAGGTCATTGTGGATGGCGGCCAACCCCAGGCCTCGCCAAAGATCGACCAAAGGCGCTCTCGGGAGCTCATCACCGCCGGATAGTCGAGATCCACGTCGGCTGCCGTGATCGACCGCAGGTGGAAACCGTCACCGAGCTCGGCGCGATCTGGAGGTACGAAGTCAGGGGGCAGCCACGGCACCCTGCGACCCTACCGTCGAGGCACCGCGCGTCGGTTCCGCTTCATCCTGACCGTCGTCGAACTTGGCATCAGGCGTGGAATGCCGTTAGCCGTTCGGCTTCGTCGGCGAGCTCCCGCCGAACTCGCGGGGGCAGTGGCACGAACGGGTCGAGGTGGATACGGCTGTCCTCGTAGCGCCAGCTTCCGGCCACCTGCCCGTCGACGAGGAAGGTCGGGACGGACTGCGGATTCTTGGAGTTGAAAATCCGGGTGCGGTACTCCTCGGGGAGGATCTGCGTCCGTCGCGCGTGGACGAGCAGCGTTGCGTCCCAGGTTGGCAGGAAGCGGACCGGCACCGGTGTGTCACCGTCCGGCAGCGGCGAATCAGGAATGTCCACCAACTCAGTTCCGTCCTCGGCACGGAACCGCTCGAGCTCGAGTCGATCGAGAACCTTCTTGATGGTCGCAACAGGCAAACCCGACCAGCTCTTGATGTCGGCTCGGCTCGCCGGCCCGAATGCGCCGAGATACCGCCGGACAAGCAGCTCGACGCTCTCGTCGACCGTGACGTTGGGCGGCCCGAGCCAGCCCTCTGCCAGGCCGTAAAGGTCCGCTCGCCGCCGTTCCCACGTACCTGAGGGCGGCACGCGAACCATGTCCACCCAAAAGCTCGCGCCGATGCGCAACTCGCGGCTGAACATGTGATCGATGTCCCGCTGTCGGAGCGGGCTCTCGCTCAGTGCCCTTCGCAGCTTCCTCGCACCCGCCGCCACCTCGGACTCGGTCGGGCCGTTCTTCCAGGCACGCAGGAACCACTCGCGGCGGATGTCTCGCACTGCAAGAGCAAACGGCCAGTAGTCCTCGGCCGAGACCAGATGAATCGTCGACCGCATCAACCAGCCCTGGACGACGTCGCGCTTCTCCAGCGCCGTGGTCAGCTCGTCCCGCTCGAAGCCTTTCAGCCGGCTCCAGACGCCGATGTACATCGACGGCGCGTACTGCGCCTGAATGCCACCGATGCACTCGAGCAAGCGCGGAAGCGGCATCTGAGCTCGTTCGAGCAGGAACTGCCGGGCGAGCAGCGCGCGATTCAGCTCCCGCTGCGTCAGGACTCGCTCCTCGCCTCTCTGCATTCGCCCGCCGCCTCCCGCCTCGGCCGTAAAGTAGCCCCGCCGGCCGACCGACCTGGGCCGTGATCGACCTCCCGGGGAGGGTCCAGACCCATGAGCACCGAGCCACCTCTCCGCTTCGCGGAGGTGCTGCGGAAGTTTGGTCTCGGTGACGACGATCTCGTCGCGTGGGAGCAGAGTAACCTTCCGGCGGACGCGTTCGAGGACTGGCTTACGGACCGCGTCGCGAGGCGGCCCGCAGGACGCCGCGCGCGTGAGGTCTACGGCGCCGACGACGTACACGACTTCGCACGCCGCGCGATCCTCGACGCCCTCCACCTTGAGCCTAATGATCGGTTGCTCGATGTCGGCTGCGGCGGCGGACTCCTCCTACGTGACGCGCTGGCTTCGGGCGCGAAGGTCACCGGGCTCGACCACAGCGAGGAGATGGTGCGCCTTGCCCGTGAGCGGGCGCCTGGGGCGGCGGCCGTCCTCGGCACCGCCCAGCAGCTCCCCTTCGCGGATGCATCGTTTACCGCCGTCGCGATGTCGATTGTGTTTCTCTTCCTCCCCGACCCCATCGCAGGTCTACGGGAGTGCCGCCGTGTGCTCGAACCGGCCGGTCGCCTCGCCCTCTTCACGACCTCCCCCGCGCTGCGCGGTACGCCGGCCGCGCCCGAGCCGCTGGCAAGTCGCGGCCACTTCTATGAGGGCGACGAGCTGGCTGAACTCGCCCACCAGGCAGGCCTCGCAGGCGTCGTCGTTGTCGACGACAACGGCGGCCAGCTGCTGACCGCGAGCTTGTAGCGGCTCGGGGCGCAGACGCCGGGCGTCGGCCTTCTCAGTACTCGCGGGACAAGCGCTGGCCGTCCCAGCTCTCTCGGTGAAGACCCGCAGACGCGGCGCGCTCGCCACCGTGTCACGGGCGCACTGGAGGGGGCTGACAGGGACACCTGCAAAGCTTCGATCAAACTCGTGCTAGGCCACGCTGGGGCGGGTCACCCGCGCTAGGGACCGCGGTCGGGGTGGTGGGTGTGGTAGTCGTGGTCGGGGTCGGGTGCGAGGTCGATGTGTCCGTGGGCGCGGCGGATGAGCATCATCCCCGCGAGGTGGAGTTGGGTGTGGTGCCGGCCGCAGAGCATGACCAGGTTGTGGACCGCGGTGGGGCCGCCGCGGCTCCAGTGACGCAGGTGGTGGACCTCACACCAGACGGCGGGCACGTCGCAGCCGGGCCACTGGCAGTGCCGGTCGCGCAGCGCGACCGCCCGGCGCATCCCGGCCGGCACCACCCGGGTGGCCCGGCCGACGTCTAGCGGCTGCGACGCCGGGTCGACGACGATCCGGTGCACGGTAGCGTCGCACAGAATCCGGCGCACCAGCTCATCGGAGACCGGCCCGGCCCAGGCGAGCTCCCCGGTCTCTGCGGCGGCGCCGTCCCAGGGCAGGCCCGGTGGTCCTGGCGGCACCGGTCCACCCGCCCGCGGACCGTCGGCGTGATCCGCCGGAGCGTCAGCGTCATCCCACGGCGCGGGCCGCCCGTCGCCGAGCTGATCGTCGCCACCGGCGACCGGATCGGCGACCGGGAGCGGGTCGGGCGCGCCGTTACCGGGCGTGCCGTCGCGCGGCTGCCCGTCGCCGCGCTGATCGTCGCCACCGGCGACCGGGAGCGGGTCGGGCATGCCGTTACCGGTCGTGCCGTCGCGCGGCCGACCGTCGGTCCCGCCGGGGGTGGCGCGGTCGCCGGCGGGCGGCCTGCCGTGCGGGTATCCGCCGACCATCGGGTCGCCGTGCGGTGGCGGGCCGCCGGTGCACCGCCGGGCGAGCACCCAGACCGGGACGGTCAGGTTGACCTGCGGGCGTTCCCCGCCGGTCAGCGGCAGGTCACCGGCGGCGAGCACCCGCCGGCAGATCTCGGTGAGCGCGTCCGCGCGCCGCTGCCCGGGCGACCGGTCGTCGGGCTCGCCGGTCGGCGCGGACAGCGCGTGCAGGGCGGCGGCGACGGTCTCCCCGCCCATTGGGTCCAGCACTCCGTGGATCGCGACCAGCCCACCGAACGTTTGCGCGATCGACAACTCCCGGCGGGCGAAGGCGTCCCAGTCGTCGCCGACCGCCCGGTCCGGGGCGGCCGCGATCCGCAGCCGCCGGCAGGCCCCGGCCAGTCGCAGCGGGTCGGTCCGCTCGGCCACCGCGACCAGATCGGCCTCCATCCAGGCCGCCTGCTCGGGGTCGGGGAACACCGCACCGATCTCGCTCATCGTCCGGGTCACCAGCTGCGCATGCGGCACCCCGATCCGGCCCGCCGCGAACGCCGCCGCGGTGGCCTCCCGGCCCGGGGTGGCCTGCTTGCCGTGCAGCCGCCGGGCCAACCCGAGCAGGCCCTTCGCCGCGCCCGGCGCGATGCGGACCGCGGCGCGCAGCCACGCCTGGGTGGAGCGGAACCCCCAGCCCTGCGCGTGGCCGCGGGCGTCCAACACCGCGACACAGGCCACCTGCCGGGCGGCCAGCCGGGCCATCACCGTCTCCAACCGGGCCACCTCGTCGGCCAGCGACCGGCCGTCCCACAGCCCCGGATCACCGGCTAGCACGACCGACACCGCAGCCTCCAGGGCCTCCAGCTCCGGCCGCGGCGGCGGCGGCGTGTCCGGCCCGCCGGCCGCCGCCGCATCCGCGCCCCAGTCGGCCGCCACCAAGCTCACCCCCACCAGCCAGTCCCTCGAACCTGTGTTCGAATAGAACGCTACCCCTGGCCCCCGACAAAATCCGGCGCCCCTGCCCGGTTCCCTCCGTTCGCGAAAAGCGCTCCGCGGCAGCTGCTATACGCGCCAAATCTCGAGAGCGATCTCCCGCGTCAGCTCGGCAAAGAAGCCGCTAGGCGACGTCGCACGCAGCAGATCGCGCAGCTCGTGGTCGAACTCAGACAGCCGCTCCCCAAAGAGATGAGGCGTCGAGCTAGACAGCGAGTAGACCGCGGCAACCACCTCATCCTCGGTCCGCTCGACGACGCTGCCGCCTTCCACCACGACGTGCCGTGGCCAGGTGAACCCCGCCGCGCGCAGCACACCATCCTCGTTTCGCGGCGGGCCGGAAGGCAGAGAGCCGCGGCCAGCCCGGCGAACCTGCCCTAGATAGGCCCGCACAAGAGCGTCAATCTCGTTCCACGGCGGTCCCGGTTGTGGCAACGGCTCCTCCCGCGCCACCCCTCTATGAGTAGTGGCTTGTACGAGGACCAGCGCGCCACCGTCCTCGATCATCTCCCGTACAGCAGACGCAACACGAGAGCGGTCCATCCAGTGGAAGGACTGGGCGAAGGTCGCAACCCGAAATCTTCCGAGATCCGCCGGGAGCTCTTCGGCTCGCATGCATCGCCAGACGGTGTTCGAGATACTCAACTGGCGTGCGCGTTCGGCGGCGCGGACGACCATGTCCGGGTCTGCGTCGACTCCAACGGCCTCCACGAACAGATTGGCAAGCACCAGAGTCAGGGAGCCCGGTCCGCACCCGACATCGAGGAGCCTGACAGGCCCGTCAAGCGGCAACTCGCTTCGAATGGCTTCGGCGAGCTTTGGCGGATACGGCATCCGTCCGGCCGAGTAGTAGACCGCGCTGCCGGCGGACAACGTCTCGTCCCATGTCCACCCCTCACCCACGCAGCGATGTTAGGGGCGGCAGAAGTGCAATCGTCAAAGCCAGGTCAAATAGCCCAGGTCCGGTCCCTTGCTCAATGGGTCTGACCATTCGGTGAGGACGGTTCGGCGCTGCGTACTTCGACGCTCCACAGTGGGACGAGCGATTAGGGCACACCAAGGATGCGGAGCACGGCCGTGGTTGCGGCGGCGGCGAGCACAACGACCACAAACGGTGCCCGCCGCCAGGCGAGCAAACCCCCGACGGCGACACCGGCAGGCCTTGCGACACCCGCGAACTCGTGGCCATCCATGAGTGCCGCGGTCAGCACGAGGGCTGCGAGCAAGACAACAGTCGCAACCGTCATCAGACGCTCGAGCTGCGGTGCCACTTGCACCCGGGCGCGTAGTGCCGGGCCGGCGAGTCGGAATGCGTATGTTCCGACACCGAGCACCAGCACGGCGAAGAGAAGGGACAGCTGTCCGGTCACGAGCTAACTCCAGCACTAGGGACCGGCTTGGTCACTCCGTCGACGCCGGCGAGAACGCCGGCGAGTGCGAGGAGAACGGGCAGACCAGCAGGCAGGAAAGGCGCCGCCGCGAGCGCCACGATGCCGCCGGCGAGTGCGGCTCGGCGCATGCGCGGCCCGGTGCGCAGCGATGGCAGGACCAACGCTAGGAGTACCGCGGGAAACGCGGCATCGAGGCCGAGCGCGTCGGTGTCGTTTACGACGCTTCCACCTGCGACGCCGAGCACGACGCCGACGTTCCAGCAGAGGAACAAGGCAGTGCCGCATGTCCAGTAGGCCGCTCGGCGTCGGTGCGGGTCAGATTGCGCGAGCGCGAAAGCCACGGACTCGTCGACCATTAGGTGACTTCCAGCGATCCGGCGCCGCCAGCTTCGGCCGAACACGTCGGCGACCGCGAAGCCGAAGGGCACATGCCTCCCGTTCACGAGGAGCCCGGCGGCCATAGCGGCGAGCGGGTTGCCGCCCGAAGCAACGATGCCGACGAATATGAACTGCGCGGCGCCGGCAAAGACCACCACGGAAAGCAGAGTTGGAAGCCACAATGGCAGGTCAGTGGCGACCGTGATCGCTCCGAACGACACGCCCACGATCATGTCCGCGAGACAGACCAGCGCGATGTCGCGGGACAGCTCCCGCCCGAGTGTTCGCCTTATCGAACGCATCGCCTTCTATACTGGACAAAGACCGCGTCGTTCGTCAAGGCGAACGATGTGAAGTGTAAAACGAACGGCTGACGGAGAAGCATGGCGCAGGTAAAGGTCAATACCGGGGACGGGGAGAAGCTGGGAGGGACACTCCTCGACGTGATCGCTACCTCGCTGAAACGGGAGCGGCGGCGGGCCGGGCTATCCCTGGCCGAGGTCGCACGGCGGGCCGGCGTCGCGAAGTCGACGTTGTCCCAGCTCGAAGCCGGCAATGGGAACCCCAGCGTGGAAACGTTGTGGGCGCTGGGTGTGGCACTCGATGTGCCGTTCTCTCGGCTAGTGGAGCCGCGGCGCCCGAGGGTGCAGCTCATCCGGGCAGGCGAAGGACCGGCCGTGGCGTCCGAGCGGTCCGACTACGTGGCTACCCTGCTTTCGTCCTGCCCGCCAAATGCCCGCCGGGACGTCTACGTCATCCGCGCGCAGCCGGGCTCCGCCCGTGAGTCCGAGCCGCACATGCCCGGAGTCGTCGAGCACGTGATATTGAGTGCAGGCCGGGCGCTCGTCGGTGTCGCCGGCGATCCGGCCGAGCTGAACCCGGGGGATTACATCGCGTACCCCGGAGACGTGCCCCATATCTTCCGGGCGCTGGAGCCTGGCACGGTCGCCGTCGTCGTCTCCGAGCACGTCTAGACGCCCGTCCGGCTCGACTGACAGTGCGCTCCCCCACCGGGACCAGTGATCAGGGGAACCGGCCGTTCGCATAATCGATTCGGCGCCGCCGATCGCCGGATCGGTCAGCTGCGGACCAGCCGCGCGATCGCCTCGGACGCCTCGCGTACCTTTGCGTCGGCTTCGGACCCCCCGGCCTGTACGGCGTCGGCGACGCAGTGGCCGAGATGCTCCTCGAGCAGCTCGAGCGAGAAGGCCTGTAGCGCCCGCGTTGCTGCCGAGACCTGGGTCAGGATGTCGATGCAGTACTTGTCCTCCTCGACCATCCGCTGCAGGCCGCGAATCTGGCCCTCGACCCGGCGCAGCCGCTTGAGATGGCTGTCCTTTCTCGCCGTGTATCCGCGCGTGGCCGTCCCATGACTCTCGCTCATCCGCTGACCGCCCTTACCCAGCGCCGTGTTCTCTTCAATACCCCTCGTAGGTATAGAATAGCAAAGTCACATAGTCGACCGATCACGGTCCGGCGAGCGCTCCTCGGGTCTCGCTGCGACCGGGTGTTCGGGCGCTGGTCAGGACCGCCACGACCCTCATCTTCACCTTCAACGCTCTGCTGCTACGGCGGATCAAGCCCGGTGTGCCGTGATCGGAAGGGCGCGGGCGTGTACGGAACGCTCCCGGTCCCCGAGCTTCACACCCAGCGGGTGATTGCAGCCGGCTTTTCGGCGGCAGATTGTCGGTTGTGGCCCACTCGTCGAACCAGACGCAGACCAGGCCGGCGCCCGGCCGGTTCGCTCGGCTACGCCAGCTGGCCGGACGGGTTAATGACTGGTATCGCGATCGGATCGATCAGCAACCCCTCCTCGGTTTGCCGTTGGCCTTCCTCGCTCGGTACGCATCCAGGCAGGGGATCTTGCTTGCCAGTGCAATCGCGTTCCGGCTGTTCCTCTGGCTGTTGCCGCTGGCGCTGCTGCTGGCCGGAATTCTCGCCCGGATAGAAGCGGATCACGAAGGGAGCGTGGAGTCCGCGAGCCGGACAGCCGGCGTCACCGGTGCAGCGAGCCAGCAGGTAACATCCGCGTTGCGCGAGGGCGACCGCTCGTGGTGGGTGGCGATCGTGATCGGGGCGGTCCTGCTCCTCTGGGCCACGAGAACACTCATGCGCAGCCTTGTCGTAGTCCATGCGCACGCGTGGCAGGTCCAGCCACCCCGCCTGCGACAGCGCGAAGTAATCACCACCGCGGCAGCCTTCGCTGGCGGAGTCCTCGTCCTGCTCGTCATCGCCGGTCTGATCGGTCGGCTCGATCGACTTATGCCGGGAGGGGTCGTTTTGGCCGTCCTCGTCCAGGCGATTGTCCTATCCGCCGTATGGCTCGCCCTGTCGCGGCGCCTGCCCGGCGGAGGCGGGCACTGGACCGATCTGGCACCCGGCGCAATCTTGGCCGGGGTCAGCTTCGCGGTCTTGCATGCCGTGAGCCGGGTCTACCTTCCGCGCAGGATCGAGAGGTCGTCCGAGCTGTACGGCACGCTTGGAATCGCCGGCGTCATCCTGGCGTGGTTGCTTCTCGTTGGCCAGGTTGTCGTCTGTGCGGCTTTGGTGAACTCACTCTGGGCGGAGAACCGTCCTGCCCCTCGGCCGCGTGCAACGGAGGCCTTGGCCGGTTCAACATCTGAGGCGCAACCCACCCCAGGCACGGGCAGCCGCGATGAAGGCCGATAAGGCGCCAGTGGCCGGCTCGGTCGGCGGTGAAGCCCGATCCCGTGACCCTGATCGAATAGGACGGAGGAAAGCCTAGAATGGTACCCTCGAGGTCGTCCTGGGGCTGTGGCGCAGTCCGGTAGCGCACCTCGTTCGCAACGAGGGGGTCACGGGTTCGAGTCCCGTCAGCTCCACTGATCATCTAGCCCTCACGCTGGATCAGCCATCCGTGCAAATGGGGGCTCTGGCGGTCGCGTTCCGGGGGTGCCGTAGATCAACGCCTGGTCGCTGCATTTCTGCCCGCATGTTGACGCGAGGCCGGAACGAGCCAGAGATGACAAGTGTCCACCACCGCTACGGCACCGTCGGCCAGCAGTGACTACCCAGAGGTTGGGTCGCCCGCGCCCGCAACCGCCATGATCAACTACTGCCGCGCCTCTGGCCGGTACGCGTCGTGGTAGTTCCACCATTGGTAGGGCGGGGTTTGGGGATAGTCCTCCGGCGAGTCCTCCCACTCCTCTTGGCGACCGAGCGCGGTCATGTCGAGATAGCTCCAGGTGCTCCCTATCGCCTCGTCGCCGCGGCTGTTGATGAAATAGGTGCGAAACACCCGACTGTCGTGGTCGATGAAGGCGTTGGTGCCGTGCCACTCGTCCACTCCGAAGTCAGCGTCAAAGTCGTCCGTGAGCGTGTACCACGGGATCAACTCCCAACCCATCCGCGCCTTCAGCCGCTCGATGTTCGCCTGTGGGGCGCGCGACACGAACGCCAGCGAGGTGTCGCGGGCGTTTAGGTGTGCCGGGTTCGCTACCTGGTCGGCGAGGAACGAGCAGCCCACGCAGGCCCGCTCCGGGTACGCGCCGCCCTCAGCGTAGGTCGTGACCTCCGGCCCGTAGAAGGCGCGGTAGACGACCAGCTGGCGACGGCCCTCGAACAGGTCGAGCAGGCTTGCAGGCCCGTTCGGCCCTTCAAAGCGGTAATCCTTCTCCACGGCCATCCACGGCATGCGCCGGCGTTGGGCCGCCATCGCGTCACGTGCCCGGGTGAGCTCCTTCTCCTTCACCAGCAACCGCTCCCGGGCCTCATCCCACTCCCGCGGGGAGACGATCGGGGGTGTCTTCATTCCCTGTTTCCTCCTTCAGCCGGTCGTTGACCGCGTCCGGGGACTCGGCCTGGGTGGTCTGAGCCGGACCGGTCCTTCTGACAGGTCTGCTGACTAACACGCGCCTTGATCTCAGCTGGCAAGGCAGCTTGCCGCACGAGACGGCGCATGTCTCACCCTAGCTTCGGGCGCCCGCTCGACCTCGTTCTAGCCGGTCAGCGGCCGGGTCACCGGCCTGGGGTCAGCGAGCCCGGCGACCCGGCACCGTTGCGAGCCTTGGGTGGGGCCGCATGGGGACGCCGGCGATGTCGACTCAACCTCATTGGCCGCCGTTCCGGCTGCAATGTGACCAGCGGCGGCTCGAGCCGCTTAGGGTAGCCGCGGCGACGACAGCCCACAGTCGGCCCTCCTCGTGACGGCGCGCAAGCCGTCATGTATTAACCGGCGTCTTTGCCGCCCCGCTGGGGCTTGGCGGGATGAATAGCGGGTCTATGGAAGCGTGGGTCAGACAGGCCTCGTAGTACTGAACTTTGAACGTGATCAGGTCCAGGCACTCGGTGAGTGCGGCGATCTCTGCGCGTACGTGATCTTGGTGCTGGCGCAGCAGGCTAAGCCGGCCTTCCTCGTTGCCCTCGCCTGCCGCGACCAGGGTGGCGTATCGGCGGATCGCGTTGAGTGGCATGCCTGACGCCCGAAGCTTGACGCACACCTCGAGCCACTCCAAGTCCCAGTCGCTGTAGAGCCGGCGGCCACCCGGCCCTCGGTGTACGGGGGTGGCGAACAGGCCCTCGCGCTCGTAGAAGCGCAGCGCGTGAACGCTCAGCCCGGTGCGGTCGGCGACCTGTCCGATGCTGAGGTACGGCCGCATCTCGGGCGGAGTCTCCGGCACAGCGTCCAGACTACGAGCTTGACCTAGAGCTGGCTATAGGTCCTAGCATCCGCACGCGAGGACCAAGGTGAGGGGACTGCAATGGGACAGCGCGTTTGCGTGACCGGTGCAAGTGGGCAGGCGGGCCGGGCTGTGGCGCGGGAACTGCGCGAGCACGGCTACGACGTGGTGGAGACGGACATCGCGGTCACCAGGGAGGACCTGGAAGGCGGGATGCTGCGCGCGGACCTGACCGACTACGGGCAGGCGCTCGAAGCCCTGCAGGGCGCGGAGGCGACCTGGTGGCCGGCCACCACTGGAAGCGAGCGCGCGATCGAGGCGCTAGGGGGCGCGGACGCCGTCGTCCACCTGGCGAACATCCCAGCGCCTGAGATCGCCACGCCGGCAATCACCTTCACGGCGAATGTCACCATGAACTTCAACGTGTTCATGGCTGCCGCCCGGCTCGGCGTGGGCCGCGTGGTGTGGGCATCGAGCGAGACGACTCTCGGCCTGCCGTTCGACGTTGCACCGCTGTACGCCCCAGTGGACGAGGATCACTACCCATTCCCCACAACGACCTACGCGCTGTCAAAGGTGGCGAGCGAGACGATCGCCGCGCACATCGCACAGTGGTCGGGGATTCCGTTCGTCGCGCTGCGCTTTTCCAACATCATGGCGCCCGCTGACTACCGGCACTTCTCCTCGTTCTGGGCGGATCCCCTCGAGCGCAAGTGGAACCTTTGGGGCTACGTCGACGAGCGGGACGTCGCCGCTGCATGCCGCCTGGCTCTCAGCGTCCCGGCGGAGGCTGTGGCCGGCAGCCCAAGTTTCATCATCGCCGCTGGAGACACGGTCATGGACCGCCCCTCGGCCGAGCTGCT
>JBKOZJ010000163.1:0-6841 GCA_046725875.1 Actinomycetota bacterium | reverse complement strand
AGCAGCGTCCTACGCGGCTTCGTCGTGGGTGTCGTTGGCCGCGGCGGCGGCCGCGCGTTCCGGGTGCTTCGCGGCCCGGATCAGCTCCTTCGCCTTGCTCGCGTATATGTCGACATACTCCTGGCCGGACAGTTCCATCAGCGCATACATGATCTCGTCTGTGACAGACCGGAGGACGTACCGGTCGGCCTCGAGACCGTAATAGCGGGAGAAATCCAGCGGCTTGCCGAGCCTAACGCCTGGCCGGATGAGTCTCGGTAGAACTCGGCCGGGCGGCTGGAGCTTGTCGGTATCGATCATGGCAACCGGAATGACCGGCACCTTAGCGGCAAGAGCCAGCCGGGCGATTCCGGTCCGTCCCCGATAGAGCCGGCCGTCCGGTGACCTCGTGCCCTCCGGGTAGATACCGAAGAGCTCACCGCGCTCGAGGATCTTCAACCCGGTCCGCAGCGCGGCATCCGCCGCCTTGCCCCCTGAGCGGTCGATTGGCACCTGCCCGACTCCCCGGAAGAACCACGCGGTCAAGCGTCCCTTTAGGCCGCGGCCGGTGAAGTACTCAGCCTTTGCTGCAAAGGTGACCCGGCGGGGCACGACGAGCGGCATGAAGAACGAGTCCGAGAACGACAGGTGGTTGCTGGCGATGATCGCTGCGCCGCGCTCTGGGATGTTCTCCAGGCCCTCTACCCACGGCCGCCACACCAGCCACAGCAGTGGGCCGAGCAGGACGCGCTTGAGGAACCAGTAGAACATCACACCTCCCACGACCCCCGTCGGCCGGACGGCGTACCGTCCTACATTTCCTGGTCAGGAACATTAAGGACTGTTGACCTCGCAGGCAACGGCAGCCTGCGAAGCGTCCCGCGGCGGCCCACCCGCCCGGACGGCAGGCTCGACGGAGTGCGGTGACGGGCTCGGCCTTGGCGTGGCAGGATTTCGGGGTGAATCGTGACTCGCTACCGCCGCGTGGGGTCCGGGCGAACCGCGCCGTAGGGTCCTTGACGGTGAAGGGCTGAGAACGATGCGCACGAGAGGAAACGGGCTCACGGCGGCGTCCTATGTTCCGCTGGCCGACATCGACCCGCGGGCGACCACGGTGATCCTTGATGCGCTGCGGGAGGTCGGCGTGGCCGCATATGCGGTGGCCGCGACCGGCCGGTCGAGTCTCGGCTGGGAACTCGATGTCCCGAACCGTCCAGTCGACCGGCTTTACGTCGATGCGGCGGCGTCGGCCGCGGCCCGTGGCGTACTCGATGTCGCCTTTGCCGAGCCCGATGCGGGAACTGCGGTGCCACGCACCACCTCCGAGGCCGATGAAACGGCCCCTGGGCAGGCCCAGCCCAAGCCGGACGGCCATAACGGCACGATGCCAGCCGACGCTGCCGACTCCGGATCGGCGGCAACGCCGGCGAGTGAACAAGTGGAGGCAGAACGAGAGCACGCCGGGCAGGCCGACCTCGACAACGCCTGGAAGCAGATCATCGCCGGCTTCGAAGCGTCTCCCGCCGACGAGGTGCCGCGCTGGCCGGCGGACGAGGACATAGCTGACGACGGGCCAGTACGGGAAGGTCGGGTCGTCCGGAAGGTTGAGGCAGTCGACTCGGTGGAGGCGACCGGTCCCCGCGACGGCGAGCCAGGCACAGCCGGCGACGACGGGGACGAGGACCACTTCGTGCCGCCGCTTCCCCCACCACTGCCGCCGCTCGAACCGGTGACAAAGCTCGCCTGGGCGGGGGTTCTCGGCGGGCCGGCGCTCCTGCTCGCCTATGCATTCGGCCTCGGCCTGCCGACCTGGATACCAGGTGCTGCCGTCTTCGCCTTCATCGGCGGCTTCACTACGCTTGTCATGCGCCTCAAGGACCATTCTGACGAGGATCCGGACGACGGCGCCGTAGTCTGACCTCCATGCAGCTAAGCGAGACCGTGGACATCCACGGCCACCTGCTGGACTCGGGAACGCTTACCAAGATCCTCGACGACATCCGAGACTACGGCGGGGATTACGTCATAGAGCGGTTCGACGTCGGCAAGGATCACGACGACGAGTCATATGCCAGGATCGTGGTCACCGCCGCAGAGGGGGGGCTGTCCCGGCTGGTCAACCGGCTGCAGGGGCACGGCGTCAACCTGGTCGATCCGGGCGAGGTCGTGATCCGCGAGGCCGACGCCGACGGCGTCTTCCCAGACGACTTCTACTCCACGACGAACCTCGAGACGTTCGTCCGGCTCGGCGGCGAGTGGGTGCGAGTCGAGAACCCCGAGATGGACTGCGGCCTCCTCGTCGAGGACAGCCGGGTGCGGACGATCCCGGTCAGCGACATAAGGGCCGGTGATCGCATCGTCTGCGGCACCGGCGGCGTCCGGGTCGTGCCGGCCATCCCGCAGGTGGATCGCACGGGTGAGGCCTTCGAGTTCATGAACTCCGAAGTTTCGTCCGAGAAGCCCCAGGCGCTGCTCGTACGGCAGATCGCCGACCAGATGCGCGAGGTCAAGGAAGGCGGCCGCAAGATCCTCTGGGTTGGCGGCCCGGCAATCGTGCATACCGGGGCGGCGCCGGCCATGGTGGCCCTGGTCGAGGGTGGCTTTGTCGACGTGCTCTTCGCGGGCAACGCGCTGGCCACCCACGACATCGAGGCGTCGCTCTTCGGTACGTCACTTGGCGTCGACCTCTCCCGCGGGCGCGGGGTCGAGCACGGGCACGAGCACCACATCCGGGCCATCAACCAGATCCGCCGGGCCGGGTCGATCGCGGCCGCGGTCGAGCAAGGCGTGCTGACCAGCGGCGTTATGCACGCAATGGTCCGGGGCGGGAAGCGCTATGTGCTCGTCGGCTCGGTCCGCGACGACGGGCCCCTCCCTGACGTCTACACCGACATAATCGAAGGCCAGCGAGCGATGCGCGCCGAGCTTGACGGCGTCGGCTTCGCCATCATGGTTGCGACGATGTTGCACTCGGTCGCGACGGGCAACATCTTGCCGGCTTCGATACCGCTGGTCTGCGTGGACATCAATCCCGCGACCGTCACAAAGCTAGCCGATCGCGGCTCCGCACAGGCCCGCGGCATCGTCACCGATACGGGGTTGTTCCTGGAACAGCTCACCCTGGAACTCGTCCCCGGCTACAAACGCCCGTAGTGCCAAGCAACATGGGTCGCGGCCCAGCGGCCCGCGATCAGGTCAACCCTGAAGGAGCGCGGGTCAAGAGCCTTGGGGAAACGAACTGCCTGGGCCCCC
The DNA here is from genome assembly GCA_046725875.1 of Actinomycetota bacterium. GTDB lineage: Bacteria > Actinomycetota > Actinomycetes > JAKEEW01 > JAKEEW01 > JBKOZJ01. The sequence continues at coordinate 3,610 of JBKOZJ010000163.1, read as the reverse complement.
CTGATCGGGTTTGCCTTGATCGGCCAAGAAGCGCTCGAACTCGGCACCGAGCTCCTCTGCGGTGGGCAGCGGTCCCGTGGAGGTGAGGAGGTTGCTCGCTCGGCCGCGGACGAACGCGTCGTATTGCTCCTCCAACGCCCGAACCAGCGCACGTGCCTCGTTGTCGGCGGCAATCCGCTGGTCGATGTCGCCGCGCAGCCGTTCCGCGGCGGCATGCAGACCGTCGGTTGGCAGCAGGAGGCCGGTGGCTCGGCTCACCGAGGTCAGCAGCAGCTCGGCCGCGGCGGGGTAGTCGGTCTGGGCGAGGTAGTGCGGAACGTGCACAGCAAAGCCGATCGCATCCCTACCGTACCGGCCAAGCTCCCACTCCAGCAGGTGCTGCGCGCTGCCCGGGACCAGGACCCGTTCAATCCAAGGCTCATAGCCCGCGACCAGGTCTTTTCGGGTCGCGTGTGCGGTCACGCCGGTCGGCCGGGTGTGCGGCACCGCCATCGGGATCGCATTGAGGCCCACCGTGAGACGCACGCCGAGCCGGTCGATGACCTGTCGGATCGCGGCGCTGAAGCGACGCCACATCACATCTGGCTCCGGGCCGGTAAGCAGGAGGAACGGCACGCCCGCCGCGTCCTGAAGGACGCCGATGGCCAGCCGCGGCTCGTCGTATCCCGCCCAATGATCCTCGACGAAGGTCATGATCGGGCGCCGGGCGCGGTAGTCCAGCAGCAAGTCCACATCGAAGGTGACGGCCGGCTTCGGATCGAGCCTGGTGAGCAGATGGTCGCCGGCGAGCCGGGTCGCGCCGCCCGCGTCGACGAAGCCGGTCATCGCCTGGATGAGCACCGGCCGGCCTAGGTCAGGCAGATCGGGCGCCAGCTCGTAGAGCTCCTCGGGATCAGGCACGGGTAACCGCCTCCGTCTAACCAGGCTCAACACCAGTGTGAACAAAAGCCCCGCCAGGACTAGTCCCGCCGTCCCAAGGCGTGGCAGGGCACCTAGTTCCCAATGTCATGGGTGTAGGAGGGTCGCTTGCTCCATGGGATTGGCGCTAGGTGCCCTGCTACCAAGGGACGGCGCCGCTTAGTCTCGGGCGGGGACCCGCAGGGTCGCGAGAACCGGACGGTGGTCGCTCGCGTCCTCGAGGCCTGGGATCTGCTCGGGGACCCCGCAGCTGATGACCTTGATCGGCGACGACACGAAGATCCCGTCGATGCGCTTGTAGGGCCTGCGCGCGGTGCTCGTGAACTCGCCGCCCCACGGCGCCGCCAGGTACGCGTCGCCCAGCCGGCTGACAAGCAGCTGCCAGGACTCGCCCATCGGCCGCTCGTTGATGTCGCCGGCGACGACGATGTGCGGCGTTCCGATCTCGGGCAAAGTTGAGGCCTGCTCGAAGTGGTGAAGGACAGCCTCGGTCTGAGACCTCCGCTCGTGCGCCGCGAGCGATAGGTGGATGCTGCCTATGCACAGCCGAGCCACGCTGTCGTGCTCTCCGAGCACGTCGAGCACCGCGAGCGCGATCCCGCGCTGGTGCAGGCCGGGTAGTTTGTCGAGCTCGATGTTCTCCGTATAAAGCACCTTGGTGCGAAGGCTGCCGAGCAGCAGCATCGCCCCTGCCGCGCGGCCGCCCGTGAGCACGACCAGCCCGGTCTCGTGGGCGAGCCAGGCGCATTTCGCCCTCCAGCGGAAGAAGCGCGGTGCCTCCTGTACACAGACGACGTCGGGCTCGCACGCCCTGATGATCCGGACCAGCGCTTGCTTGTCGTCCCGCATCGACCTGATGTTGTACGAGAGGACGCGCAGCTCTACCGCTTCGCCGACCGCATCGGTGCCCGCACGGGGAGCCGCGGCCGGCTCGGCCGATACCGGGGCCGGCCCCGCGCGAGCTGCCGACGGTCGCTCTTGATCCGTACTCAAGATCCCTCCGTGAGCTCGACCCGGCGCAGCTCGTGCTCGAGCTGCTCGAGCTCGGCACCCCCGGCCATCAGCTGGGTCAGCTCGTCCCGGGTGATGTCGGCCTTGGCGTACTCTCCGATGCTCCGGCCCCGATTGAGGATCAGGAAGCGGTCGCCGACCGGATAGGCGTGGTGCGGGTTGTGGGTGATGAAGATCACCCCAAGGCCGCGGTCCCGCGCGGCAGCGATCCGGCCGAGAACGACGCCCGCCTGCTTGACGCCGAGCGCAGAGGTCGGCTCGTCGAGAATCAGCACCCGGGCGCCATGGTGAATGGCGCGCGCGATCGCCACCGACTGCCGCTCGCCGCCGGAGAGTGTTCCAACCGGCTGATCCACGTCCCGGATGTCGATTCCCATGCCTGCCAGCTCGGCCCGGGCGGTCCGCTTGGCTGTCACTACGTCGAAGCGGCGGAACGGGCCGGCGCCTTTCGTCGGCTCGGAGCCGAGGAAGAAATTCCGCCACACAGACATCAGAGGGATCATCGCGAGGTCCTGGTAGACGGTGGCGATGCCGCGGTCGAGCGCCTGCCGCGGCGACGTCAAGTGCACCCGTTCGCCGTCGACCAGGTAGCGGCCCTCGTCGGGCGGGAACACCCCGGAGAGGATCTTGATGAGGGTGGACTTCCCGGCGCCGTTGTCACCGAGAATGCAGGTCACGGCCCCGGCCATCACCGTCGTGGAGACCTCGGACACTGCGATGACCGAGCCGAAGTACTTCGAGACCTGGTCGACTTCGAGCAGCGGTGGCGCCTGGACCGGCGGAACGGTGCGCTCGGCCGTGGTCGGCGTCGTCATCGTCGGGTCCTCTCCGCGTAGCGCCGGACATATGCGTTCGTGAGCGCGGCGAGCAGCAGCATCACCCCGAGGAAGAACTTGAACCAGTCGGCGTCCCAGCCGGCGAAGATGATGCCTCGGTCGGCCATACCGAAGATGATCGCACCGACCGACGCGCCGATCGCCGACCCGTAGCCGCCGGTCAGCAGGCATCCGCCGATCACCGCGGCGATGATGTAGATGAACTCCTCGCCGATCCCCTGGTTGGCCTGGACCGATGTCAAGCGGACGGCGGCGATCGTGCCGACCAGCCAGGCGGCGAACGCCGTCGTCATGAAGAGCGCGACCTTCGTCCGAAAGGCGGGCACGCCGACCGACCGGGCGGCCTGCTGGTTGCCGCCGACCGAGAAGATCCAGTTGCCCGGCCGGGTCCGCATGAGGATCCAGGTGGCGAGCGCGGTGACCGCCAGCCACCAGAGGATCGCTACCCGGAAGTCCGCGCCGAAGACATGGAACGTACGGGCGAAGATCGACCGCGCGCTCTCGTATCCGTCGACATCCGCCAGACCCCGGACGAAGACACCGCCGGTGATGGCCTTGGTAACGCCGAGGTTGAGGCCCTGGAGCATCAGGAACGTGCCCAGGGTGACGATGAAGCTCGGCAGCCGGGTGCGCATCACGGTGACGCCGTTGAAGACACCGACGACCAAAGCGAGCACCAGCGCGGCCGTGATCGCCGCCCACAGGTTCCACCCGTACTCCGTGGCGAGCAGACCGATCGTCAAACCCGTCGTGCCGGTGAGGACACCGGCGGACAGGTCGAACTCGCCACCGATCATCAGCAGGCCGACCGCCACGGCCATGATGCCCAAGGTCGAGGCGCGGTC
>JBKOZJ010000162.1:0-26261 GCA_046725875.1 Actinomycetota bacterium | reverse complement strand
GCGGATCGTGACTCTGATGGACGGCACGCTGCGCGTGGTGGACCCAGTAACCAAGCGGGTGACGGGAACGCTTCCGCTCTCCGACCAGAAGGGAGGGCGGTGGGATGCCAACCAGCTCCTGATCTTCGGCGACCGGGCGCTTGCGATCGGCACGGCGTTCTTCGCGATGCCGGAACCGGATCGCCCGGGCGGCCCCGACGGCGGTGTCGGAGCGGATACGGCGACGCGGATGATCTATCCGCCGGAAGGAACCCGGTTGATGTTCATCGACCTGTCGACCGCACCGAAGGTGGTTGAGACCGTCGATCTCGACGGCTACTACGTCGACGCCCGCCAGGTCGGTTCGCAGGCCCGTCTCGTGGTTCGATCCATGCCGCACCTGAGGTTCGTCCATCCGGACCAGGGCCGCTCTGAGGCCGCGGCCTTGGCCGAGAACCGGCGCGTCCTCGCCCGATCGACGGCCCTCGACTGGCTGCCTCGCTTCAGCCGCAGCGGCGGCAACCCTCAGCCGATCGTCGCCTGCGAGGACGTACGCCATCCGCGCTCCTACACCGGGACGTCGATGCTGACCGTGCTGTCGGTCGACCTCGCCGGATCTTTGCAGACGAAGGACTCGGTGGCGATCGCCGCTGACGGGGAGACAGTCTACGGAACCGGCTCGAGCCTCTACGTGGCCGACGATCAACGGGGACTCGGCCTGCCGATGCCGGCTCCTGACGTCGGGACAGCGGAGGTCGACAAGCCGCAGACCACGGTCCACAAGTTCGACGTCTCCCAGCCCGGCAAGCCGCGTTATGTCGCCTCCGGGGCGGTGGACGGCTGGCTGCTCAACCAGTACTCGCTGTCCGAATTCGACGACTACCTCCGGATCGCCACCACCGAGCAGAACCCGATCCTGCGCGACGGAGGGCCGGTCGAAACGCCGCAGCCGGCGGGCTCGCACACTGAGAGTTCGGTGACCGTCCTCGCCGAGCGCGGCGACCGGTTGGTAGCAGTCGGCCGTGCCGACGGGCTCGGCAAGGGCGAGCAGATCTATTCGGTGCGTTTTATCGGCCCGGTCGGCTATGTCGTGACGTTCCGGCAGACCGATCCGCTCTACACGCTGGACCTGTCCGACCCCGTCCGGCCGCGCGTCGTCGGCCAGTTGAAGATCACCGGTTTCTCGTCGTACCTCCACCCGGTCGACGGCGGGAGGCTGCTGGGCATCGGGCAGGACGCGACCTCGCGCGGGCAGGCGCAGGGCACCCAACTCTCGCTGTTCGACGTCGCAGAGCCGGCCGAGCCACGGCGGCTCGACACGTATGCGCTAGCAGGCGGCTGGTCGGAGGCGGAGGCTGACCCGCACGCCTTTCTCTACTGGCCCGATGATGCTCTCATCGTGGTGCCGGCCTGGGCGCCGAGCGCCGACAGCTCTGCCGGGTTCGTCGAGCATGCGCAGTTCGGTGGCGCCTTGGTGCTCCGGCTAGACGGCGACGAGCTCAGGCGGCTGGGATACCTGTCTCACCAGGTCTCCGCAAACCAGCCCCAACGGGCGGATGCGACAATCCGGCGCTCATTGGTCATCGGCGACACGCTGTGGACAGTCTCGTCGGCGGGTGCCATGGCCAGCGACGTCCACGACCTGGCCCGGCAGGCGTGGGTGCCGTTCATCTGAGCCACATGATCGTCGAAAGGTGGATCGTACTGTCCCTCATCGGACAGTACGATCCACCTTTTAGCGATCAATGCCTACGTGGCCGGGCCGCGGCTCGGCCGGCACAGCGGGAATCGTGCCGAGCCGGCCGGCCTGGTAATCCTCGAACGCCTGGACCAGCTCGGCCCGCGTGTTCATGACGAATGGTCCGTAAGCCGCGACCGGCTCCCGGATCGGCAGCCCGCCGAGGATCAGCACGTCCAGCTGCGGGCTGCGGCTCTCCTGGCCCGCGCTGGCCGCCACGTTGATCACCGAGCCGGGGCCGAAAACTGCAAGCTGGCCAAGGCGTACCGGTCGCCGCTGCGAACCGACCGTGCCGGACCCGGCAAGCACGTACGCCAAGGCATTGAAATCCGCTCGCCACGGCAGCCGGACCTGGGCACCCGGGGCGAGGGTTGCGTGCAGCAACGTAATCGGGGTGTACGTGACCCCCGGGCCGTGGTGGCCGCCGATCTCGCCGGCGATGACTCTCAGGAGGGCACCGCCGTCGGCCGAGCTGAGCAGTGCGACCGAGTTGCCGCGAATGTCCTGGTAGCGCGGCGGTGTCAGCTTGAGACGGGCCGGCAGGTTCACCCAGAGTTGGAAGCCGTGGAAAAGCCCGCCGCGCGCCACGACCTCCTCGGGCGGCGCCTCGATATGCAATATCCCGCCGCCGGCCGTCATCCACTGAGTGTCGCCGTCGGTGATCAGTCCACCGCCGCCGTTGGAGTCCTGATGGCGCAGGATGCCGTCGATCATGTAGGTGACGGTTTCGAAGCCGCGGTGCGGGTGCCAGGGAGTTCCCTTGGGCTCGCCGGCACCGTAGTCAACCTCACCCATCTGGTCCATATGGACGAAGGGGTCCAAGTCGGCAAGGTCCACGCCGGCGAACGCGCGCCGTACCGGGAAGCCCTCGCCCTCGAATCCAGACGGCGCCGTCGTGACCGAGACGACGGCACGCTGCGGAACATCGGAGGCTGGTTCGGCTACGCGGGGCAGCGTGAGCGTATCGGCGGTGATGGCAGGCATCGCATCTCCTCGGCTCGGCCGCTCGGAACCCCGGCGGGGCGCTTCCTGTACCCGTGCGGCACTTAGTTTAGCATTCAACGAAACCAGATCTGGGACCTCGTATTCCCGCACGGTCCGCTTGATCTCGTAGTGTGCGGTCATGATGCGCCGGGTTGCGCTGCTTGTCGCCGTGGGGGTGGTGACGGCCGGGTGCACCGGTGATAGCGGAACGCAGCCAACCGAGCCACCTGCACCAAGCGCCCCGGCCGGAGCGCCTCGTGATCTATCGGCCGGCCGGTCGGATCCCGCGGCGGATCCCGTCTACCCGGACTACGGCAATCCAGCAATCGACGTACTCCACTATGACCTCGCTCTTGCCTGGCGCCCGGAAGATCGACAGCTGAGCGGAGCCGCCACGCTGACGATCCGGGCCGTAAAGCCTGCCGCAGAGCTGCGGCTCGATTTCGACGACAACCTTGTCGTGGACGAGACCCGCCTCGATGGCCAGGCGATCCAGGGTTCACGCGACGGCGACGATCTCGTCGTGCCGACCCGGCGCCGGATCCCCGCAGACGGTGAGGTGCAGCTCGAGGTCCGCTACCACGGTTCGCCGCAGGGTGCGCCCGGTCCCGTGGTCCGGCAGGACCTGACCACGGTCGGCTGGCACACCCGGCCCGACGGCTCGGTCTTCGCGCTGCAGGAGCCCTACGGCGCGTTCACCTGGTTCCCCAGCAGCGACCAGCCGTCCGACGAGGCGCTGCTCGACATCTCCGTCACGGTCCCCGCCGGCTGGGTGGGCGTGTCAAGCGGCACCCTCACCAGTGCCAACCGAATGGACGCCGGCATGATCACCTACAACTGGCGGGCCGCTGAGCCGGTGGCGACCTATCTGATCGCGCTCGGCATCGACCGCTATCGGGAGGTGACCGACAGCGGACCGCACGGTCTGCCGGTGTCGTACTGGGTGCCGGAGGACCGCGACGACCTCGGCGTGTTCACGAGGATACCGGAGATGATCAGCTGGCTGGAGGAGCGCTTCGGCCTATACCCCTTCGCCTCGGCCGGTGCGATGCACATCGACGAGTCGACCGGGATGGAGACCCAGACGATGATCACGCTGCCCATGGATGCCCCTCCGGAGGTGCTGCTGCACGAGCTTGCTCACCAGTGGTTTGGCAACTCCGTGACACCTCGAGACTGGCGCGGGATGTGGCTCAACGAGGGCTGGGCGATGTATGCGCAGGTCTTGTACGAGACCGACAAGCTCGGCGTCCATGTCGACGATCGGCTCGGTCACTTCCGCCAGGAAGACGGACAGCTACGGGCCGACCATGGGCCGCCCGGTCGCTACAACGCCGGCCACTTCGGCTCGGCTAACGTCTACTACCCACCGGCCCTGATGCTGCATGCGATCAGGCAGCGAGTCGGCGACGACCGGTTCTTCGCAATGGCAAGGGAGTGGGTCCAGAAGCACCGGAACACGACGCAGGACCGGACGTCGTTTACCAAGTTCGTCAACGACTTCACCGGGCAGGACTTCACGCCTCTCATCAACGGCTGGCTCGACTCGACTACCACCCCCGCCCCATAGACCGAGCGGCCCGCCACGGTTCGGTAGAAGGGCCCTTGCTCCAACGAGTTTGGAGCAAGGGTCCCCTTCTATGCGGGAGCCTCGGCCTGCGGTGAAGTCATCGCGACCCCCGATCATCGGGCCGCCTTGCCGCGGCGTCGAGTACGGCGAGCCGCTGGCGGTATTCCTCCTCGCTGATCTCACCGCGCGCGTAGCGCTCGGCCAACACGCTTTGCCCGGTCCGCTCCTGCTGCCACGGTCCCCACGGGCCACGCCGGCGGGCCACCCGGAAGATCAGGAAGAGTACGGCGCCCCAGAAGAGCACCATCCAGGCCAGCCACAGTCCCCACCAGGCACCGCCACCGTCCCAGTGATCTGCATAAAGCATTCGGATCGACCTCCACGTCGGTTTGTTGCGCCGAACGTGATCGATCGTGTCCGAGCGACCACGGCCACCGCGTCGTACGGCAGAGGACAATCCGGCTACGTCGGCGGCGGTATCACCGAGGCGACCAGGTACGACCGGCTGCCACTCAATGGTCGAAGGGAGACTTTGTCGGGCGGACTAGGCCCGACTCGTACGCGAAGACGACGAGCTGGGCCCGGTCGCGGGCACCAAGCTTGACCATGGCGCGGCTGACATGAGTCTTCGCGGTCGCCGGGCTGACGAACAGGCGCTCGGCGATCTCCTCGTTGGTCAGCCCCCCCGCGACCAGTTGCATGACCTCACGCTCCCGATCGGTCAGGACATCGAGCGCCGGGGTGTCGACCGGCTCGCGTCGCTGCGCGGCGAATTCGGCGATCAGCTTGCGGGTGATGCCTGGCGACAGCAGCGCGTCGCCACGGGCCACGGCGCGAACTGCCTGGATCAGCTCGACAGGTTCGGTGTCCTTCACCAGGAAGCCGCTGGCGCCGAAGCGCAACGCCTCGAAGACGTACTCGTCCAGGTCGAAGGTGGTGAGGATGATGATGCGTACGCCAGAAAGTTCCGGGCGGGCCGCGATCTGCTTGGTGGCGGTGAGGCCATCGCTGCCGGGCATGCGGATGTCCATTAGGACGACATCGGGTCGCAGCTCTCGGGTCAGCGCGACCGCTTGATCGCCGTCGGCCGCTTCGCCGACGACCTCGATGTCGTCCTGAGCGTCAAGGAGCGCACGGAAACCGCCCCGGACAAGTGCCTGGTCGTCGACGAGCAGGACCCCGATCATGATCTGTCACCTTCCCGTGCTGCGCGATTCGGATCCCGCGCTGTTCCATCGGTAGCGGCGCCGGCGGATTCGACGGTCTGGCCCAGGTGGGCGGCGGGAATCCGGGCGCTGACCCGGAAGCCGCCGCCCGGCCGCGGCCCGGCAGTCAGCTCACCGCCGAGCTTGGTGACCCGCTCCCGCATGCCACGAATCCCGAAGCCTTCCTGCTGCGCAGCCGGCGGCCGGCCGTCGGTTCGGGTGCCCCGAGTCGACGAGCTCGGCGGGACGCCCTTGCCGTCGTCGTCGACCTGCACCGACAGGTGGTCTCGGCCATAGCCAATCCGTACCGTCGCAACAGTTGCGCGCGCATGCTTGCGTACATTCGTCAACGCCTCCTGGACCGCGCGGTATGCCGCGAGCTCGACTCCCGCGGGAAGCGCATGTGCGCTGCCGTCGATCTCGAGGTGGACATCCAGGCCGCCGGCTCTTGCGCTCTCGATCAGGCCAGGCAGATCGGAGATGCCCGGGGTCGGCGAGCGAGGCGCACCACGGTCGGCGCTGCGCAGGATGTCGAGCGTGGAGCGCAACTCACGAAGGGCCTCCCGGCTCGCGTCTTTGATTGCGGCTAGAGCGGTCCGAGCCTGTTCCGGATTTTCGTCCATGAGGTGCAGCGCGACGCCCGCCTGCACATTGATCAGCGAGATGTTGTGCGCAACCACGTCGTGCAGGTCGTGTGCGATGCGCATCCGCTCCTCGCTCGTCCGCCGCCGCTCCTGCTCCTCGTGGGCGTGCGCCACCTCTCGGGCCCGGTCCCGACGGGCTCGGACGGTCTCCGCGATCGCAAGTACGACCGATATCCAGGCCGCGGCGCCGACATAGCTAGCCAGCGAACGCTGATCGGGTTGACGGTCGAGGTAGAGATCTGCGATGACGAAGAATGCGTAACCGATCCCGGCCACAATCAGGGCAGCCCGGCGGTGACCAGCCGTAACCGTGGTGAACAGCGCGACGACCAGCGCAAGGAAGACGGGGCCCGGCGGGTAATCCAGGGCGAAGTACAGACAGGTGACCGCCATGACGCCGACCAGAACGGCGACCTGGCCTCGCCGACGGAACGCAAGCAGCGCCGGCCCGGCCAGCAGCAGCAGGAATCCAAGTGCGTCCAAGCCCTTCCGCTCGGGCTGGTTGTGTGCCGCGAAGATCGACCCAATGACCTGCGGGATCGCGACCTTCACTGCGAGGCCGAGGTCCAACCAGAGGGCGGGCCGCGCTTGGCGCCAAGGAGCGCCAGGGTTGCCGAGCCTGGCCAAGAACCCCGGCCGACCGGCTGGTCGTTTGCTGTTCGACGTACTCACCATCGATCACGGTAGATCAGCGCTGCTGGCGCGGCATCGGCCGGCCGGCGGGTCAGTAGCTACTCCTGTCGTCGTAGTGGGCAGCCGACCTTGCGCCGCTGGTTGTACTCCTCAAGGATCTTCGCGCTTCCGCGTTCGCACACAGGGTTTGGTTTGCAGCACCGATCTTGCGATACATGCAGGGCGCTACGTCCTCGCGAAGGAGGAGAGCGATGACCGCATCAGGCGTCATCACAGCAATACTCATCGGGGCCGTCGTCGGCATCATTGCCCGACTGGTCCTGCCGGGGCGGCAGCAAATCTCGCCCCTGATGACTGTCGTCATCGGCATTCTGGCTGCCCTGCTCGGCACCTGGCTGGCACAGCAAGTCGGGGTCGAGACGACCTCAGGAGTGGACTGGATCGAGATCATCTTCCAGGTTGGCCTCGCGGTGATCGGGATCGCCCTGGTCTCCAGCTGGGGTTCGCGCACCGGTTGGAGGGGGCGCCGCTCCGGCGTCCTCTAAACCGGCGTCTGATCGGAGAGTGTGGCGATAACACCGAGGTGGGACCCGCTTTGCGGTCCCACCTCATGTACTGGTTCAGCTAGCCCCGCTCGCCGAGGTGCCTGCCCGGCATGGCATGCCCATTGCCGCTCTCGTCGAGGCACGGGGTTCAGTGGGGCGGCCTCCTAGAGGTCGGCCGCTGTACCGGGTACCAGCCGGTAGTAGTCCGTGTTGCCGTTCTCGGCCAGCCATCGATCGGTGACCTCCTGGCCGGCCTCGTTGAGGAGCGCGTCATGGATCGAGTACGCGCGCCGCGGCGCGACGGACCGGGCGAATTCGATCGCCTCGCCGATCTTCATCCAGGGTCCGCTCGTCGGCACGAGGAGGGTATCCACGGCGCTGTCCGGGAGCGAAAACGAGTCCCCTGGGTGGTAGACGCCGTCGACGACAAAGCCGAGATTCGCGACATCCGGCAGCTTCTGGAAGGTGAAGGCGTGGCGTTCGCCACATGCGCGGACGGTGAAGCCGGCCGCTTCGAACGTGTCCCCCGTGTTCACCCCCGTCACGGCGCGGTCGAAGTCGGCGAGCTGGCCGGCAAGCTCCGAGTTGGTCCATATCCGCAAGTCCGGGTTGGACCGATGGGCCGTGCGGAGCCGGTCGGCGTCTATGTGATCGAAGTGTTCATGGGTAACAAGGACGGCCTGGGCGCCCTCTAGTGCCTCCGGCTCGGTCCAGATGCCCGGGTCGATGACGAGCACCGCACCGTCGCGCTCCAGCCGAACGCACGCATGGGTGTACTTGATCAGCCTCATCGGGCCAGCGTATTCGGCGGTCAGGCGGCCGGGACGAGGTCATACGGTAGAAGGGCTCCAACAAGATTGGAACAGGCGGCCCTTCCATCGGGAGTTGCGGCTCTCAGTGCCGCCGGATTGCGTTCGCGGTATAGGGAGTGGTTGCGGTGGGCGGAGTCGTGAAGCGCGCGTTGGGCAGATAGAGGCGGCTTCCGAAGGCGGCGACGGTCGTCGGAACGTCGAATCTCCGGTCGGTCACCCGATCGACAACGGTCCCGCTGGTTCCGCGGGTGTTCAGCCGAATGACGGCGACCGTATTGGCGACGTTCTGGACGACGTAGAGGAGATGGCCCGCCTGCAGCAGGCCGTCGCCATTGACCAGCGACTCGCCCCCGACGTCCACCGTCTGTGTCGAGCCGGTCTGGGGGTTGACCCGGAAGAGGAGTCCGGTATTCGACTGGATGACGAGCAGAGCCTTCCCGTCGGGCGTCGATGCGATCCCGTTCACGTTGAACCCCGGCATGAACACCAAATCCCCGGAGAATGGGATCGCCTGGACCTCGTCGGCCGCGGGCAGCGATCCGCTTCCGGCCAGCGGGAGCTTATAGAGGAATGGGTTGACCGAGTCGGTGAAGTAGGCCGCGTCCTTGGTGAGCACGACGTCGTTGATGAAGCTCGCGCCGGTGGCGAGCTGGTAGCTGGCCAAGATATCTCCGGTGGAGACGTCAACCACCCGCGCCGTCCCCGCCGGGCCGCCGGCCACGAAGAGGTGATCACGGTTGTCGATCTTGAGGCCAACGGAGGGGGTGCCGGGCCCGGAGCTGATGATCGAGCCATTGCCGGTCCGCAGGTCCACCCGGTAGATCGAGCCGTCGGCGAGCGAGCCGAAGTATGCGATGTGCCCCCGACCTATCGCGATGCCCTCCGGCTGGAAGCCATCCGGCAGCTGGATCGTCGCAGGGAATGCGGCCCGCGCCGCACTCTGCGTAGCTGTCGCTGCTGAGGACGAGGCGACAACCGTTGCGGCAACCGCGAGGAGTGCGATGGCGAGATGGCGGCTTCTGCGGGTCATCGTCGAGTCCCTTCCGCGGAAGACAATGCCGTATCCGGCGCAGTATGCCGCGTCTCACTCGGCTCCGCGCGACGCTGACGCAAACTGGCCTAGCCTCCAGGGCTCGCTATGAGGCCGATGCACGGCGGCGGGGATCGGTGACTGGCGGACCGGCTATCTGACTCGGCTGGTCCGATCAGGGGACCACGGTCACGGGCCAGCGGCCGGCCTTCACCAGCCGGACCGCAAGCGACCCGGCGAACCGGTGGCCGGCGGACATCGACGCGCCAACGATCACTGCGTCGGCCCGGGTTTCGGTCGCCACCCGGCAGATTTCGGTGAAGGGATCGCCGCGCCTCGTAAGGAAGGTCAGGTCGATCCCGAGCTCGCGCGCGCGGGTCTCGGCCGTAGTGCGCAGCTCGGCAGCCATCTCCTCGCTGGTCTGATAAAGCAGGGCGAGGCTGGCCGCGGACATGCTCGCCAGGCGGCTCGGAGCCACAACGAACACAACGACGAGCCGTGCTCCTTCCCGCCGGGCGAGTCCGGCCGCATACGCGCCGGCGCGCAGTGACGTCTCTGTGCCGTCAACGCCCGCGACGATGACCTTGGGTCCGTCGGTGCCCAGTTCGAAGTAGTGCTCGGCGGGCCGGTCCACGGTGGGAAGTATCTACGAGACTGGCGGAACATTCCCTCGTGCTATCGAAGAGAAATCGAGCTCAGGCGGGACCGTAACCGGTGAAATCCCCTGCTCTGAGCGGGTCTCGTTACAGCGATTTACGGAGCTAGGTCAGCGGGGTAGCGCCTGATCGACTCGCGGTTGCGTACCCACCACTGCTGAGCGATCGCGGTAGCGATGCCATGAGGTCCGTGCCCCGCAGCTCGGTGGTCGAGGAAGGTACCAGCCCTCCCTCGGCGGCGCTTCGACCGGTCCAGCTCAAGGAACACCCAGGATCCGCTCAAGCTGATTCGTAGCCCGGTTAAGCGCTTCGTGCAAGTCCGCCTGCTCCTTCTCGTCGAGACGTTCCGCCTGCCATTGCATGAGAAGCGGCATGTACCAAAGCAAGGCCACTAGTCGCCGATCGATGGCATCGGACGTACCGAGATCGATCGACTCCAGCAGTCGCAAGAATCGATCCCGAGCCCGGGTGTCAAAGTGTCCGCCGCGCAACAGCCCCAGGAAACCGTCCTCCAGGTCGTACTCGGCCTCAAGCCTTGAGATCAGCCCGCTCACTGCTGGCTCTCGGTGCGGCTCAGCGGCCCGGTACCGGGGCCGATCGAGGTCGGTCTGACGACCCACTGGCCGAAACGCGCCACCAGCGGCGCGACGCCAGCGCGGCCAGCCCGGCGCCGGCGGCGTTGAGCAGTACATCGTCCACAGAGGACACCCGGTCCAGCCGCAGGACGTACTGCGCGGCCTCCACCAGGACCGAGCAGCCAGCCGCGAGCGCCAGGATCCGCGGTACCGACGCCAGCGCCGCGAACCGCAGCGGGGCGAAGAACCCCAGCGCCGCGAACACCAGCAGGTTGCCGACGACCTGGCCCGCATCCATCGTGAGCAGGTCGCGTAGCGGTACCGGGCTCACGACGGCGCCGGCCTCGCCGCCCGGCAACATGATCATCCATACCCACGGCACTGTCCCGTAGACGATGCCGACCTCGGCCATCGACATCCGCCCCGCCGACGTGACGCCGGTCGCACTCCGACGGCGGGCCAGAGCCCACACCGCTAGCGCGGCCAACGGCAGTGCGGCCACCGTGATGAGTGCCACGCCAGTGAACGTGCCGACCCAGACGTGCCACCCCGACGTGCGCATCGGCATGGACACGACCCTACGCACCGCGTGCGATCGCGCCGAACGCAGCGATCGCTACACCGAGGACCGCCAGACTGACGATCACGATCCTGCGCGCACGACGAGCTGGGGCTGACATTGATGCGCTGCGGTCCATGATTGCATTGAAGACGGAAGACTGTATCGCGGGCATATGCGTTTTCCATGCGCCCGTGATACACGGAATCCGCGGTATCACGGAAGCGAGCTACAGGGAGACGATCCCGAAGCTGGTGATCGCGACAGCCCGGCTACCCGCAGGCGCTGGACGACTGGTCCGTGAATATCGCACTGCCGAGCATCCAGGACGAGCTCGTCACGCCCGCACATTCGTTCGCTACGAGACGCCCTCGCGAAGATCAACTGACCGGAGCCCTTGCGCACTAATTTGAAGTCGGGTGCCGTACTCGGCACACCGGGCACCGAGCGTGAGATCGGCGTGCTCGCTGTCCTTGCCCGTTGGCTCAGCGACGACGAGCTGGAGGTCCTGGCCAACCTGGTCCGGGAGAAGACCCACCAAGAGTGCGACCACTACCGCTCGCTCGTGGTCGAAACTGCGGCTTGCCTGGCCAAGGTGGCCGAGGAGAGCACCGAGAACGGTTTCGTCCTCACCGCGCTCCCTTCCGCGCTGGTGGCCCTAATCCGGCAGAGCGCGGCGAGGCGGTCATGAGCGAGCAGAACGGCACCGAGCTAATGGACCGGATGCACTTTCGGGACCCGGCTCGGGATATAGGCGTGCCCATGGGGGGCTACGCCACATCGAAGGGAGAGATCATCCATAAGTAGAGGCGCGTCGGCAGGCGTGCCAAGACGATCACTGCCATCGTTGCGGTGATCGCCGCGGTGGCTGGAATATGACCTAGATCCGAGCACGCGCGGGCTCAGTTTGTTGAGTCACTGTCCCCGCCCGTCGCGAGGTGAACGCCCGGAACCGCCCCTCACCTCGAGCGAGGTTGTCCAGCAGCCTCCCAGCGCATCCCGGCGGGTGGCGGGGAGAATAGGCCAGATGCGGATCACGGGCTCGGTTGCGCTTATCACCGGAGCCTCCTCGGGCATCGGCGCTGCCGCCGCCGAGCGGCTTGCGCGACGTGGTGCCCGCGTGATCGTCCACGGCCGGGACGAAGCGCGCCTCGCCAGGCTGGCCGGCCGGCTCGACACGGATTTCCTGGTCGCCGACCTCGCCGACGGTGCGGCCGTCGACCGGCTCGCTGAAACTGCGCTGGAGTTGGCCGGCCGAGTCGACATCCTCGTACACAACGCGGGAATCGGGTGGGCCGGCCGCTTCGACATCATGCCGCAGAGCGCCACCGCGCAACTGATCGCAGTCAACCTTGTCGCCCCGATCCGCCTGACAAAAGCGATCCTGCCGTCAATGCGGGCCGCCCGGCGCGGGCATGTTGTCTTCGTGACCTCTATCGCCGGCCGGACGGCCGTCGCTGGTGAGGCGGTTTATGCCGCAACGAAGGCAGGTCTCGACGCCTTCGCGGAAAGCATTGCCATCGAACTCTCCGGAACGGGCGTGCGGGTCGGCGTCTTCGTGCCTGGTGTGGTTGACACACCCTTCTTCGCGCGCCGCGGGGTGCCCTATCAGCGCAGCCATCCGCGACCGCGGCCGGTCGAGCAGGTCGCCGATGCTCTGGTGAAGATGATTGCCGCGGACCGCGCCGAGCGGTACGCGCCCCGCTGGCTGCGGCTTCCGGTGGCAGTCCGCGCGACCGCACCGGGCGCTTACCGCCGGCTCGCGACCCGCTTCGGCCGGCCGAAAGCAGGGCGGCTTGGGGAGACGATCTCCCAGGAAGGGCCCGAGGACGGTTAGGGCCCATGTTCTTCGTCGTCTTCTTTGGCCTGCTCGCAGCGTTCCTCTTCGCGCTGTCGGCGGCTATCGAGCAGCGGGCGGCCCGGGAGAACAGCAGGCGGTACGCCGCGCCGGCGGGCAGCACCCGCCTGGCCAAGGTGATGGTGCCGTTGCTGCAGCTCGCCCGTCGGCTGCTTCGCTCGCCGCTGTGGCTTGCCGGGTGGGCCATCAACCTGGTCGGATTTATGGCTCAGGCAGTAGCAATTCACCTCGGGTCGGTCGCCCTCGTGCAGCCGCTGCTCGTCACGCAGCTGCTCTTCGCCGTTCCGCTGGCCGCCCGGATGAGCCGGCGCCCGATAAGCCAGCGGGACACCCTCTCGGCGATCGCCGTCTGCGGCGGCCTGGCGATCTTTCTCGCCGTCCGCGGTATCGCGCCGCTCGACGCGGAGCCCATTCGGTGGCGCATATTCCTCGCCGCGATGTCGGCGGGCGGGCTCGTGTGCCTGCTCGTGGCAAGATCAGCCGGCCGGCCACCGTTCGAGCAGACGATGCTGATCGCCACCGCGGCCGGTCTGTGCTTCGCGATGAGCGCCGTATTCATCAAGCTCACTGCGACTGATCTCGTCGAGCGAGGTGTGGTCGCGACCGCCCTGGACTGGCCGGGCTACGCGCTCGCCGCGTCCACAGCCACCGGCCTCGTGCTGGAGCAAGGCGCCTTCGCAGCCGGATCATTGCCTACCGCCGTTGCGGCGATGACAATCACAAACACGCTCGCAAGCTATACAGTAGGCGTCCTCGCGTTCCACGTGGCGCTCCCCACCAGCCCAGGGGCGCTCGCGGGGATCGCTGGGGCGGGTGCGCTGGTTTGTTTGGGGGTAATAGGGCTGGCACCGGCCCACCAACATCGGGAGCGACCAGGGTGAAGGCACCGGCCGCCAAGTCGGAATCGGACATCGTGATCGAGATCGGCGACGTCCGTCCGCTGCTCGCGCGGGCCGGACGGCTGTTCGTGGAGACAGTGCTAATCCCGACGGGCCTGTTCTATGTGCTGCTGCATACCGTCGGCCTCGGGGCTGCGCTGGTCGGTGTGATCGGCTGGGCCGTGCTTGTGGTGGTGGTGCGGTGGGCTCTTGGCCAGGGCCTCCCCGGGACTCTGCTGGTCTGCGCCGGCGTGCTGTGCGGTCGGGCCGGCGTCGCCCTGCTGCTGTCCAGTGCAATGGTTTATCTCCTCCAGCCGGTCGTTGGATCGATCTTCATGGCGCTGCTGTTCCTGTGCAGCGCGGCCGTCGGCCGGCCGGTAACCGCCCGGCTCGCTCGCGACTTCATCGAGCTGCCGGCGCAGCTCTTCCACCGCCACGGCGTACGCCGGATGTTCGCTCAGGTTTCTCTGGTTTGGGGCGGCTCTCGCCTGCTCGACGCCGGGATGAGCTTCGTGTTCCTGCGCTGGGGAATCGACGCGGGCTTGCTTTCCCGTGGAGTGTTCAGCGGCGTGCTCACCGCGGTGACGATCCTCGCCTGTGCTTATTGGGGCGGACGCTGCCTCGGTCGTATCCCGGGGATCACCCTGCGGTGGCGGCCCGCCCGTCCGCTGGAGTGATCGCGCCGACCGGCGAAGCGACCGTCAAGTCTCCGACATGACGGCCGGCCCCCACGCAAGAGCGAGGGTGAGGCGGGCACGGCTCGCCGGCGCGTCGAGGTCGGGTCCGAAGAGTTCGTGCAGCTGAGCAAGGCGATAGCGCACGGTCTGCGGGTGGATGTGAAGCTCCGCCGCTACTGCCTGCCGGTCGCCGAGGTGCCGCAGCCAGGAGGCCAGCGTCTCGGACAGCCGTTCTCGGACGGCGGGAGCCAGTCCGTCCAGCGGGGCCAGGCACTGGCGCTGGAAAGCGGCGAGTAGCCGCGAGTCTCCATGAACGATGATGGCGTCGAGATGTTCGTCGGCGAACACCGGATCATCGGTCAGCGCCCCTTCCCTTCGCAGGCGGGCGGCGATTTCTGCGATGTGCGTACTCGCCGGCAGCTGCTCGAGCGGCACGACATGGCCCACGACCGCACGTGCTCCGCCGAGCGTGGCGGCCAGCCGCTGTCGCCGGCCAGGTCCCTGGGGGTCAGGGACGATCGCACCGAGCAGATCGAGCCGACGGATCGGGAGGCACGAGCTGTCCAATCGGGACAGCGCCGTCTGGGCTACCTGGCTGTTCGGGTCGGCGAGGATCACCGCTGCCGCGCGGGGGAGCGGCCAACCCGCCCGCCCCGCTGCGGCCCGAACGGCCGCACTGCTCGACCGGTCGGACAACAGCAGCTCGACCAGCTCGTCCCGGAGCCGCTCGCGGGTAACCGCGGCCGCGGACTGTTCCCGTACGAACCCACGCGCTGACGAGGACGAAAGCTGGTCGACGAAGGCGAAGACCGCCTCGGCGAGGGCGGCAAGCGCCTGCGGTGGCACACCACTGTCGACCGCCACGGTGGACACATGATGCCAGGTCACCCTGGCCCCGACTTGGTATGCCGACAGGAGCGTCGACAGATCCCGGCCCTCTCGCCACTGGATGCGCCCGATCTCCTCGAAGAGTGCGACGTGCGCTTCCGGTTGGGGTACGCCGTCGTCGAGCGAGTGCGAGAGTCCCTGCTCGGCCGTGCTCACCAGCCAACGCAGGAAGGCCTCGGCTGCCGCCGAGACCTCCCCCTGCTCCTCGGCGAGGAAGGCCGCGTAATCGGGCCACTCGTCGGTGAATCGCTTAGCGACCTCCTCGAGGATGATCGGTAGGCGCTCCACCACCGCGGGCACCAGCTGCTCCAGCCGCGCGCCCTGGCCATCCCGTTCGCTGGACATCCCTGTGGTTTACCCCATAGATGCGTCCGGCGGGTTGCCGCCGTCCGGATTTGTACGGAGGTGACAACACGGCGGGCTGCGAATTACTCCATCCGGCGCAGAGTCATACCGCCGTCGGGCTGCAACATCGACTAAGTGGTGCAGCACTTGACGCCTCCCGGCCCGGGCGCTCGAGGGAGAGCGAAGAACGACGCGCCCGTCGTGAGCGGCGAACCGGGCGTCGATTCGGCAACGCTGCGCCAGAAGGAGCGGGCGGAGAACTTCCCGGTTGTGCTGACGGTGCTCCCCCGTCGTTATGGCGTCCATCTGCGCGCGCTCTACGACGTGGCCCGGGTGATCGACGACCTGGGTGACGCGGCCGCGGGAGATCGGACCGAGCAGCTCCGCGAGCTTCGGGCCGATCTCGCTCTTATCTGGCAGGGTCGCCGGCCGTCGGCACCAGTTTTGCAGCGACTGGCCCGCACCGTCCGGGTCTGCGATCTGGACGCCGAGCCCTTCGACCGGCTGGTCGCCGCGAACCTGCAGGACCAAGCAGTCAACCGCTACGAGACCTACGACGACCTCCGCCGCTACTGCACTCTGTCGGCAGACCCGGTGGGTCGGGTCGTTCTGGAGATCTTCGGCGCGAGCACAGCACGGCGGGTGGAGCTGTCCGACCGGGTCTGCACCGCGCTGCAGCTGGTCGAGCACTGGCAGGACATCGCCGAGGATCGGCGAGCCGGCCGAATCTACTTGCCGATGCGGGATATGGCGGCTTATGGCGTGGCCGAGAAGGATCTCGACCGCCCGGCCGCGACGCCTGCGCTGCGGCAGCTGATCGGGTTCGAGATCGGCCGGGCGGCGAAGCTGCTCGACTCGGGCACACCGCTGGTCGGGTCGCTGAACGGCTGGGCCCGAATCGCGGTCGCGGGTTACGTCGCCGGCGGCCGGGCCGCCATCGCCGCGATCAGGCGGGCCGGCTACGACGTACTCCAAGGCCCGCCCCGGCCGCGCCGCCGGGATGTCCTCGCCGAGTTGCTCCGCCTGCTGGCCGGCACAAGGCGATGGCGAGTGCCAGGAGGTTCGTCCCCTCGGCAAACGCGGCGACCACCGCATGGGGGGACACGGTGACCTCGCAACTAGCCGACGCCTACGCTAGGTGCCGCACGATCACCAAGGAGCAGGCCCGTAACTTCTACTACGGCATCCGCCTGCTCCCGCCTGGCAAGCGAGACGCGCTCTGCGCCGTCTACGCTCTCGCTCGCCGAGTAGACGACATCGGCGACGGCGACATGCCGGTCGACGAAAAGGCCGCGGTTCTTGCCGAGCTGCGCCAATCTCTGCAGACGATAGGGGCCGGTTCGGACGCGGTCCTCCTAGCTGTGGCCGACGCCGCTCGCCGCTATCCCATCCCGCTCGGGGGGTTCGCCGAACTCGTCGACGGGGTCGAGATGGACGTCGTCGGCCGGACGTACGGGACCTTCGAGGAACTCGTCGACTACTGCCGGTGTGTCGCCGGCTCGATCGGTCGGCTCTGCCTCGGCGTCTTCGGCAGTCGACCGCATCCCGCCGCAGCGCGCTACGCGGACTCGTTGGGCATTGCACTCCAGCAGACGAACATCCTTAGGGACATTAGGGAGGACCTGACGAACGGCCGGATCTACCTGCCCAAGGAGGATCTGGACAGGTTCGGCGTCCAGCTCGGGCTCGACGAGCGTGACGCACTTGTGGATCGAGACGGCGGGCTGCGGGCCCTGATCCAGTTCAGCGCGCGGCGGGCGGAAGGCTGGTACGCGGAAGGCCTGAATCTAGTCCCGCTGCTCGACCGCCGCAGCCGTGCGTGCTGCACCGCGATGGCGGGCATCTACCGCCGCCTGCTGCATCAGATCGCCGCGGAGCCGGCCGCCGTCTTCGATCGGCGGCTGTCCCTGTCCGGATGGCAGAAGCTCGGCGTGGCAGCCGGTGCCCTGGTCAGGGGACGGGCAGCATGAGCGGGCGGCGGGTGACCGTGGTCGGCGGTGGGCTGGCAGGCATCACCGCCGCACTACGCTGCGCGGACGCGGGGCACTCCGTCGAGCTGTTCGAGGCCAAACCGCGCCTGGGCGGGCTCACATACTCCTTCCGTCGCGGATCTCTTCACGTGGACAACGGTCAGCACGTGTTCTTGCGCTGTTGTACTGCCTACCGCGCGCTGCTCGACCGCCTCGGGGTGACTGAGCTGGCCGCGCTGCAGGAGCGACTGGACATCCCGGTCCGGACGCCCGGACGCCGGCAGCCGAGCCGGCTGCGGCGCAACAACCTGCCCGCGCCGTTCCACCTAAGCCGGTCGCTTCTCACCTACGGGCCATTGCGACGCGCAGAACGGGTGCGCTTGATTCGTGCGGCTCTCGCGATGCGACGGATCGATGTCGACGACCCGGCGACCGATCGGGAGAGCTTCGCAGGCTGGCTGGCCGCGCATCGACAGAGCCCGCGGGCGGTCGAGGCGCTCTGGGACCTCGTCGGACGGGCAACCCTCAACGTCTCGGCCGACCAGGCGTCGCTGGCCCTGGCCGCGATGGTCTTCCAGGTTGGGCTGCTCACCGACTCGGGTGCGGCCGATATCGGCTGGTCCAGGGTGCCGCTCGGCCGGCTGCATGGAGATGCCGCACTGCCCGCACTGACCGAGGCCGGGGTCACGGTCCATACGAACACCCGGGTGGAGTCGGTCGCGGTCGGCCGCTCGCAGGGCTGGCTGATCCGGACGCGGGGGGAGGAATCCGCGGCGGACCAGCTCGTTGTGGCGACTCCTCCCGTCGCCGCCGAGCGGCTGCTGCCGGACGGAAGCCTGCGGCTTCCGCCGGGATGGTCGGCCCAGCTGGGCGCGTCGCCGATCGTCAACGTGCATGTGGTCTACGACCGGCAAGTGCTCGAAGAGCCGTTCGTGGCGGGCGTCGGCACACCGATCCAGTGGGTGTTCGACCGCAGCGAACCGGCGGGCCTGGCGAGCGGGCAGTATCTAGCCGTCTCCCTGTCGGCGGCAGACAACTCGGTGGACCTACCGGTCGCGGAGATCCGCCGGCAGATCCTTGCTGCGGTCGAGGCGCTGTTGCCGGCGGCGCGGTACGCACATGTTCTGGACTTCTTCGTCACCCGTGAGCGGGAGGCGACGTTCCGGGCGCTGCCCGGCACCGGCCGGCTACGTCCCGGGCCCGTTACCGCCCACCCGGGCTTGTTCCTTGCCGGCGCATGGACCGCCACCGGGTGGCCCGCGACCATGGAGGGCGCGGTGCGCAGCGGCGCCGCCGCCGCCACCGCCCTCCTCGACCAGGCCGTCGCCGAGGGGATTGTGGCATGACGACGCTGCTTACCTCGCTGGAGCGCAGCCGCGGGGCGATCGCGCCGGCGTTGCGCGCCGCGATCGACCGGCTAGATGACACCTGCCGTGCACAGGCGACTTACCACCTCGGCTGGACCGATGCGGACGGCCGGCCAGCGCAGGGTGGCGGCGGCAAGGCGGTACGTCCGGCGCTCGCGCTACTGTCCGCCGAGGCGGCCGGCGCGCCACCCGAGGTGGGCTTGCCGGGCGCCGTCGCCGTGGAGCTCGTACACAACTTCTCCCTGCTGCACGACGACCTCATGGACGGCGACGTTGAGCGGCGGCACCGGCGGACGGTGTGGGCGTTGTGGGGTCCGTCGAGCGCGATCCTGACCGGTGACGCGCTGCTCGCCGTGGCCCAGGAAGCTCTGCTCGAGAGCGGGTCGCCCTACGCCACGGCGGCCGGGCGGCTGCTCGCCACCGCGACTCGCGACCTCATCCGCGGACAGGTCCAGGACCTGGCGTTCGAGCACCGAGCTGACGTGAGCCTCGACGAGTGCCTCGATATGGCCGCCGGCAAGACCGGTTCCCTGCTGTCGGCGAGCGCGGCGATTGGCGCGGTGCTCGCGGGCGCATCCGACGAGGTCGTTGGCGCGCTGGCGGCATTCGGGGCCCACCTCGGGCTCGCCTTCCAGCTCGTCGACGATGTGCTCGGCATCTGGGGCGATCCGGCGGTAACCGGTAAGCCGGTCTTCTCCGACCTCCGCTCGCGCAAGAAGTCGCTGCCCGTGACCTATGTGCTTGCGCAGGGAGGCCCGGCCGCCGACGAGCTGGCCGGCTGGCTGTCGACGCGGGTCCAGACCGGAACGCCGGCCTGCGGAAGTGGTTCCCCGAAAGCGGACAGTGGCGGGTCGACGGAGCTGCCCGGCCGCGAGTCTCTCGATGCCGAGCTGCGCCATATCGCCGACCTCATTGCGGTTCATGGCGGACGGGACTGGACACTCGCCGAGGCGCAGCGACGCCTCGACCTCGGCGGGCTCGCCTTGGACGAGGTCGCCATCCCGGCCCGGCCGCGGGACGACCTGGTGGCGCTCGGCCGCTTCATCGTGTCGAGGGAGGCGTGATGCCTGACGTCGGGCGGGTCTGGCGGGGTCGTCCCCCTGAGGGACTTGGCCCCACCGCGCCAGATCTCGTCCCGGGAACAGTAGCGGCTGAGGCTCCCGGCGAAGCTGACGCGCTGTATGCCAAGGCGGCAGCTGCGCTGTCGGCGGCGGTCGAGCACCTGCGCTGCCTGCAAGACGAGCACGGCTGGTGGAAGGGCGAGCTCGAGACGAACGTGACGATGGATGCCGAGGATCTACTGCTGCGCCAGTTCCTCGGAATACTCCGGCCCGACCAGCTGGAGGAGTCGGCCCGCTGGATCCGCTCGCAGCAGCGCGCCGACGGGAGCTGGGCGACGTTCTACGGCGGACCCGGCGAGCTGTCGACAACCGGCGAGGCCTGGGTCGCGCTGCGGCTCGCCGGGGATCCTCCCGATGCGCCACACATGGCGAAGGCCACCGAGTTCATCCTGGCCAACGGTGGCGTGGAGAGCACCAGGGTCTTCACCAGGATTTGGCTCGCCTTGTTCGGGTTGTGGTCGTGGGACGACCTGCCCATCATGCCGCCGGAGATGATCTTCCTGCCTAAGTGGTTCCCGCTCAATATCTACAACTGGGGGTGTTGGGCGCGGCAGACCGTGGTTCCGCTGACGATCGTGAATGCGCTGCGGCCGGTCCGGCCGCTCCAACGGGTCCATGGGGGCCGTTCCGACGGGCAAGCACAGCCCATCGGTATCGACGAGATCCGCGCCGGCGGGATGGCCAACCGGCGGGCCTGGCTGTGGACGTGGGAGGGCCTCTTCAAGGGACTGGACCGGCTGCTGCACGCGTACTCCCGCCACCCCATCGGCCCGCTTCGCCGCCGGGCGATCCGCCGCAGCCTGGAGTGGATCCTGGCCCGGCAGGAGGCGGACGGTGGCTGGGGCGGCATCCAACCACCGTGGGTCTACTCGCTGCTGGCTTTGCACCTTTCCGGTTATCCGCTCGACCATCCGGCGGTCAGGCGCGGCCTGGACGGTCTCGAAGGGTTCCTGATCCGCGAGCAAAATCGGCACGGCCGGGTGCGCCGGCTGGAGGCATGTCAGTCCCCGGTTTGGGATACGGCGCTGGCCGTTACCGCCCTGCTCGATGCCGGCGTCCCCGCGGCCGATCCATCGGTCATCCGCGCGGCCGGGTGGCTGCTCGACGAGGAGATCCGGGTCCGCGGCGACTGGGCGGTTCGCCGGCCGCGGCTCGCCCCTGGCGGCTGGGCGTTCGAATTCGCCAACGACTGCTATCCCGACACCGACGACACCGCCGAGGTCGTGCTCGGATTGCGGCGGGTAGCCACCGGACTGGGCGCGTCGAGCCCGGCCCAAGGCTCGAATCAAGCCGAGCCTGCGGCGCTGCGTGCTGCCATCGACCGTGGTGTGTCGTGGACGGTCGGGATGCAGTCCTCCGACGGCGGCTGGGGCGCATTCGACGCCGACAACACGAAAACGCTCGCGATCCAACTGCCGTTCTGCGACTTCGGCGCGGTCATCGACCCGCCGTCGGCGGACGTCACCGCGCATATCGTCGAGATGCTCGCCGCCGAGGGACTGGTGAATCAGCGGCCGGCCAAGCGCGGCATCCGGTGGCTGCTCGACCGGCAGGAGCCGGACGGATCGTGGTTCGGCCGGTGGGGTGCGAACTACGTATATGGGACCGGAGCAGTTGTCCCAGCGCTTGTCGCGGCCGGCACGTCGCCGTCCGCCGCGCCGATTCGCCGGGCGGTCCGCTGGCTCGAAGAGCATCAGAACCCGGACGGTGGGTGGGGTGAGGACCTTCGGTCCTACCGGGATCGTTCCTGGGCAGGCCGGGGAACGTCCACCGCGTCTCAGACCGCGTGGGCGCTGCTCGCGCTGCTGGCCGTCGGCGAAGCCGGCTCGGAGTCGGCCCGGCGCGGCGTGGAGTGGCTCTGCGACACCCAGCGATCAGACGGCACCTGGGACGAGCCGGAGTTCACCGGAACCGGCTTCCCCGGCGACTTCTACATCAACTACCACCTTTACCGGCTCGTCTTCCCGGTATCGGCACTTGGCCGCTACGTGACCGCAACGTCTCGGGCGCCGGAGAGTCAACGGGGGACAAACCTCCGGAACCCCCGCGCGGAGGGACCCGGGACAACCGCGCGGATCCACCGCGAAGATCCGGGCCGCCCACTCGAGGAGTCGGGAGCGCGCTCGTGAGACCAGCCGTGATCTGCACCCCCCTGGCCGTGGAGCAGGCTGCCGTCCGAGGTGCGGCAGTGCCGGTAGTCCGCACCGGGATGGGAGTGCGACGCTCGAAATCCGCGGCGGCGCGGCTTGGCTCTCCAGCCCCACTCCCCGTGCTGGTGGCCGGCGTCGCCGGCGGCCTCGCAGACCGGGTGAAGCCTGGCGACCTGGTCGTCGCCACCGAGGTATGGGCGAGCGCCGAAGGCACCCCACCGAATCTTCGCTCGCTTCCGCTCGCTGGAAGATTTCACGGGGACCCCGCCCTAGTGCCAGGTGGCCGTAGGCCACCAGTCGGATCGGCCTCCGGCATGGTGCCAAGCCCGTCAGCGCCACTGCTCGCGGGCGCGCTGCGCCGGCTGGGTTTGGACGTGCACCTCGGGCCGATCATTTCCGTGCCCAAGCTCGCGCAGGGCTTGCCGAAGCTGGGGCCGTCGGAGGGGCGGGCGCTCGCCGTAGACATGGAATCGGCCTACCTCGCACCGGCCGCCGGAGACGGTCCCTTTGCAACCGTGCGCGCGATCGTGGACACCCCGGACCAGCCGTTGCTGCGCCCGGGAACCCTGGTGCGCGGCCGGTCCGCCCTGCGCGCGTTGGGCCGCGCGGTGCCTGCATTCGAGCAGTGGGCGGCCGCCATCGGCGCGCGCGAGGTCCTGCTCGCAAGCCCCCGGTCGTTCTGCGCCGGTGTAGAGCGGGCCATCGACATAGTGGAGCGGGCGCTCGACCGCTACGGACCGCCCGTCTATGTCCGCCGCCAGATCGTGCACAACGCCCACGTCGTACGCCAGCTGCAGGACCGCGGCGCGGTCTTCGTGACCGAGGTGGAGGAGGTACCGGAGGGCAGCATGGTTGTCCTCGCCGCACATGGGGTTTCGCCGGCTGTGCGGGCGGACGCGGCAGTCCGCAACCTGTCGGTCATCGACGCGACCTGCCCACTCGTGACGAAAGTGCACGCGGAGGTACGCCGTTACGCGAGCCGCGGGGACACCGTTTTCCTCATCGGCCACCGCGACCACGAGGAGGTCGAGGGAACCTCAGGCGAGGCACCCTCCAACGTCATCGTGATCGAGACCAGGGACGAGGCCGCGCGAGCCGTGCCGGCAGACCCCAACGCCGTTGCCTACGCGATGCAGACGACCCTCGCCGTGGACGAGGCGGAGGAGATCGCAGCCGTGCTCGGCGACCGGTTCCCGTCGTTGTCGGCACCGCGCAAGGACGACATCTGCTACGCGACGACGAATCGGCAGAGCGCCGTGCGCGCCGTGGCCCGCGACTCCGACCTCGTCCTGGTCGTCGGTTCGACCAATTCATCCAACTCGAAGCGCCTGGTAGAGGTGGCCGAGCGCGAAGGCACGCCGGCGTACCTCATCGACGACGCCGGGGAGGTCGACCTGCGCTGGCTTGCCGGTGCGGGCCGGGTCGGCATTACCGCCGGCGCTTCCGCACCACCAAGGCTTGTCGACGACCTCATCTACGCGCTGTCGGGCCTCGGGTCCGTGGTCGTGCGCGAAACGCAGGTTGTCGAGGAGGACGTGCATTTCACCCTGCCCAAGGAGGTGAGCTGACCGTGGCGATGCCACTGCGTCAGAGCATCCGGCTCGGCAACTATCTGCTCAAGCAGAAAATGCTGCGCCGCGAGAAGTTCCCGTTGCTGGTCGAGCTCGAGCCGCTGTTCGCCTGCAACCTGAAGTGTGCCGGCTGCGGCAAGATCCAGCAGCCGCACACCATCCTGAAGCAGCGGATGCCCGTCGAGCAGGCAATTGGCGCGATCGAGGAGAGCGGCGCGCCGATGGTCTCCATCGCCGGCGGAGAGCCATTGATGCACCCGCAAATCGACGAAATCGTCCGGCAGCTCCTGAAGCGCAAGAAGATTGTGTTCCTCTGTTCGAACGCCGTCTTGATGCCCAAGCACCTGCACAAATTCAAGCCGCACCGCAACTTCGCCTGGATGGTGCACATCGACGGCCTGCGCGAGCGGCACGACGCGTCGGTGTGCAAGGACGGCGTATTCGACCAGGCGGTGGCGGCCGTCAAGCAGGCTCAGGCGGCCGGTTTCCGGGTGATGACCAACACCACCTTCTTCGACCTCGACTCCCCGCAGGACGTCATCGACGTTCTCGACTACCTGAACGACGAGCTCCGCGTGGACAACATGCAGATCTCACCCGGGTACGCGTACGAGAAAGCACCCGACCAGGACCATTGGCTCGCCGTCGAGCAGACCCGGGGGCTGTTCTCCAAAGCGTTCGCTGATGGACGGCGCAAGAGGTGGCGGCTCAACCACTCGCCGCTGTTCCTCGACTTCCTCGAGGGAAAGATCGACTTCGCGTGTACCGCGTGGGGCATCCCGTCGTACTCGCTCCTCGGCTGGCAGCGACCCTGCTATCTGCTCGCCGACGGTTACACGAAGACGTACAAGCAGCTCATCGAGACGACCGACTGGGACGCCTACGGGCGGGGCAAGGACGAGCGCTGCTACAACTGCATGGCCCACTGCGGCTATGAACCGACCGCCGTCATCGCCACCATGGGCTCGCTGAAGGAGACCATCCGAGCCGCCGTGGGTGCCTGAGATGCCCCGTGGGTCGGCCCCGCGCCATCGCGGCGGACCCAGGCTCAGCTCCCATCCGTTGATCGCGGAAAGGTGGATCAGAGTGTCCGCTGCCGAACAGTATGATCCACGTTTTGGCGATCAAGCATCGATGGGTGGCGGCGAGGAGCGGCACGAGGGGAGGGCGCGCAGAACGGTGAGCATCTGCTGAATATCGGCGACGGGCGGCACTATGGGCGGGCGCGCAGCACGGCGAGCATCTGCTGAATATCGGCCAGGACCTTCGCCGGGCGGCCGGTTATCGCCTCCCAGGTGAACCGGAGCACCTTCCAGCCGGCGAGCTCGAGACGGTTCTGCTTGGTTCGATCCCACTCGAAACGATCCCAGGCCGAGTGCCATGCCCGACCGTCGACCTCGATCGCGAGCTTCACGTCGGGGAAGGCGACGTCAATCTCGCCGATCCAGCCGGTGACGTCCGATACCCGGAAGTTGGCGTACCAGCCGCCGATGTTGGCTGCACGCAAGAGGCGGTACAACCACCGCTCGGCTTCCGATCTCGTACCCAGACCGGCTTGCTTGAGGAGTTTGATCAGCTTGGGTGTGCCACGCTGACCGGCCAGACCGATGACCCGGCTGCACAAGCCGTCGAAGTCGACGAGTTGCTTCTGTAGCGCGCGATCGAGAACCCTCGCGGCGTCGTCAAACGGCAATAACCGCAGGCAGTCCAGGATCGTCCGGATGCCGCTCGTGACCGGGACGCACTCCTGGACGTCGACGTCGCTATCGGGGAGATCGAAACGCAAAATGACGACACCCGGCATGGTGAGCCGCTGACTCGGCGGGACCGTGATGCACGGTCGGGGTCCGCCCATGTCCCAGCCGTGCCGGGCCGCTGCGGACGGTCCGCTGAAAACGGCCCATCGCCCGGCGGTTAGCAAGGCCGCCCATTCACGTGCTGGTGTCGTAATCGGTGTACCGGCTACCGTCAGCGCTTTGCCCGTGAGTGCAGTCAAGCTTCCCGCGGATCTGTTTCCAGGAATAGCCGCAGCGGCGCGCCTGCGCGCGGGTGAAGACTCCGCCCTGTGCTTCTGCGAGCTGCGCGAGTTCCACGGTCGGGGATCATCCCGCATCTGGTGCTTGATCGCCGAAACGTGGATCGTACTGGCCACTTCCGGACAGTTTGATCCAGATTTCCGCGATCATGGTTGTTGGGGTTGAGGCGGCCAGCGGGCTGCGTTCTAGGCGCGGCGATCAGGGGGTGGCGCGCGGCGCTCAGGGGGCTGGCGCGGCGATGAGGGGGTGGCGCGCGGCTGTCGGGGGCTGGCGCGGCGATCAGGAGGTGGCGCGCGGCGATCAGGGGCTCGCGGGCGATCAGGGGGTGGCGCGCGGCGATCGGGGCTGGCGCGGCGATCGGGGCTGGCGCGGCGATCAGGTGGTGGCGCGCGGCGATCAGGGGTTTGGGGTGTGGCGATCAAGCTTTGGCGCCCGGCGATTTATGGTGGGCGGGTGGCGAAGTCGAAGGC